>NZ_CP073755.1:2427500-2555000 GCF_018255795.1 Exiguobacterium sp. PFWT01
TACAGCGTCCTAAGAAACGTTCACCGCTCAGAATATGGTCCGGTACTCAAGTATATACGTTAAAGAGACGACTTGAATGGATGACGGATAAACGAAAATATGTTTCAAAACGAAATCCTGACCCGATGCCATATCTGATCCATACACACCGCACTCCTCTATATCGCCAACTCCGAGATGTCGACATGGAAGTTCAGCATAACAAGGTTATCAATCTGAAGATTGCCATTGCCAAACTGAACGGCTCTATCCTGACTCCAAACGACGTCCTCTCCTATTGGAAGATGATCGGCAAGCCGACGAAACGTAAAGGATACGTCGACGGAATGATTCTTCATTACGGAAAAGTCACTTCAGGAATCGGTGGCGGACTTTGCCAACTGTCCAATCTAATCTATTGGATCACCTTACATAGCCCATTGACCGTGACAGAACGTTATCGTCACAGCTACGATGTGTTCCCAGATTACCGACGGGACCAACCTTTCGGAAGTGGCGCGACATGTTCTTATAATTATCTCGACTTACAAATCACAAACCAGACGGCACAAACGTATCAACTCCTTCTATATATAGAGGGAGATCATCTCGTCGGAGAATGGCGCTCGAACATCCCGAATAAAGAACAGTATCGTATATATGAAGAAAACCATCATTTCACCCGGGAATGGTGGGGTGGAACGATCCGACATAACCAGATATTTAGAGAAGTCACTTCAATGAACGGCACACATCTTCGAAATGAGTTCATCACAGAAAATCACGCGATCACGATGTACGATCCATTCCTTCCTGAAAATACTGCATACAAAAAAGCCGACTCGTAATAATAGAGCCGGCTTTTCAAATGAACTTATGCGTGTGGCAAGAACATGAAGTATGCCAAGAAGATGACCAACATCCCATACATGATCGGATGAATCTCTTTCGTCTTCCCTTTTGCAATCATCATGAGTGGGTAAAGGATAAACCCAAGCCCAATTCCCGTTGCGATTGATGATGTAAGTGGCATCATGATAATCGTCAAGAATGCAGGAACTGCAATCTCGATCTTTTTCCAATCGATATCAAGAAGAGCCGAAGCCATGAGCACACCAACAATAATCAGCGCAGGAGCTGTGACCGGCGCCGTAACAACTGCCAAGAGAGGCGAGAAGAACAATGCCAAACCGAAGAACAATCCTGCGAAAACAGCAGTCAATCCTGTTCGTCCACCAGCAGCGACACCTGCTGACGATTCAACGTATGAAGTCGCTGTAGATGTTCCGAAGATTGCACCTGCCACCGTCGCTGTCGAGTCAGCTAACAACGCCTTACTCGCACGTGGTACTTTGTTCTCTTTCATGATCCCAGCTTGACGCGCTACCGCGACGAGCGTCCCAGCTGTATCAAAGAAGTCGATGAAGAAGAACGTCAAGATGACAACGAGCATTTGAAGCGTGAACACATCACCGAAGTTGATGAAGGCTTGACCGAATGTAGATGACATACTCGGCGGCATAGATACAACGTCTGAGATTGCTGTCGGAGTTGGCACGAGACCGAAGATCATCCCGACAATCGCCGTCAACAACATCCCGATGAAAATACCACCTTTGATGTCGCGCGCCATAAGCAAGGCGCTGACCACAAGACCGAACACCGCGAGAAGCGTCGTGCCCGTTCCGAGCGAACCAAGACTAACAAGTGTTGCTTCATTCGCGACAACGATGCCTGCGTTTTTCAAACCGATGAAAGCGATGAAGAAACCAATCCCTGCAGCAACCGCCATTTTGAGCGGAGCCGGAATCGCATTAACAATCGTTTCGCGAATTCCTGATAACGTCAATACGATAAAGAAGAGACCTGATACAAGTACACCTGACAAAGCCGTTTGCCAAGAAATACCCATCCCGATGACGACGCTATATGCGAAGAACGCGTTAAGGCCCATGCCTGGCGCAATCGCAATCGGGTAGTTCGCGAGAAGTCCCATCGTCAATGAGCCGACTACTGCAACAAGACCTGTCGCCACGAAGACCGCTCCTGTATCCATACCCGCTGCCCCAAGGATGTTCGGGTTAACGAAGAGGATGTAAGCCATCGCAAGGAAAGTTGTAAATCCTGCGATCAGTTCCGTGCGGACACTCGTACCGAGTGCTGTGAGTTGGAAGTAACGATCGATCCGACTCGTTGTTGATGGTTGTTGCTGTTCTTGCTTGAGCTGTGTGCTCATTTGTTTTCCTCCTTGTGCTCGCCGTAAAACGAGAAAAGGCCCCCGGCAAATGACCGAGGACCCCACGCGAAACATACGAGGGCATACACCCTCATCTATGTCTCGCCGTAGTGAAATCATTTAAGGTGATTTCGTAGAGACTCTCGGGCCATATCCCCGACATTATACGGCAAAATATTTTATAATTGTTCGGTTATAATAAGAACGTTCTTATCGTATCAGCGTGAAAATAGAATGTCAACTAAATTCACGGATTTTACATCGATAAAAAACGTTAATGTTCGGTTTTAAGACAAAATAGAGGGGATATCCCCTCTGTTCAGCTTATTCCCATTCAATTGTTGCAGGTGGCTTAGACGTAATATCATACAGCACACGGTTAACGTGGCTGACTTCGTTTACAATCCGGACAGAAATCTTCTCAAGCACATCCCATGGAATACGTGCCCAATCAGACGTCATACCATCAATTGAAGTGACCGCACGGACACCGACAGCATAGTCGTACGTACGCTCGTCACCCATGACTCCGACCGAGCGAATCGGCGTGAGCACCGTGAAGTATTGCCAGATGTCGCGTTCAAGTCCAGCTTTCTTCACTTCTTCACGCAGAATCGCATCGGATTCACGCACGATCTCTAACTTCTCTTCCGTGATCTCACCGAGGACACGAATTCCAAGGCCTGGACCTGGGAACGGTTGGCGCCAAACGATATAGTCAGGAAGACCGAGTTCTGTACCGAGTGCACGGACCTCGTCTTTAAAGAGCGTGTTGAGTGGTTCGATCAACGTAAAGTTCATATCTTCCGGCAATCCACCGACGTTATGGTGTGATTTGATTGTTTGTGCTGTGTCTGTCCCACTCTCGATGATGTCTGTATAGAGCGTCCCCTGTGCGAGGAAGTCCATATCGACGAGTTTCGATGCTTCTTCATCAAATACGTAGATGAACTCGTTTCCGATGATCTTACGTTTTTGCTCAGGGTCCGAGACCCCAGCCAATTTCGTCAAGAAACGTTCTTGTGCATCGATTTTGATGACCTTCATGTTGAATCCGTCTGCGAACGTCTTCATGACGCTATCCGCTTCCCCTTTACGAAGGAGACCATGGTCGACAAACATACACGTCAACTGGTCACCGATTGCGCGATGAACGAGTGCGGCCACGACAGAAGAGTCGACACCGCCCGAAAGCGCACAAAGAACTTGCTTATCGCCAACGATTTCACGGATTTTCTCCACTTCGAGGTCGATAAAGTTTTCCATCGACCATTCGCCTTTCGCACCACATACTTCATAGATGAAGTTTTTTAAGATGTCGTTTCCGTACTCCGAGTGACGAACCTCTGGATGGTATTGGACACCGTACATTTTCAACTCATCGTTTTTGATTGAAGCGACCGGGCAAGACGGGTTCGTTCCATCGACGATAAATCCTTCCGGTGCTTCCATGACGAGGTCACCGTGGCTCATCCATACTGTATGTTCGACTGGAAGACCGTTATAAATCGCTGATGCTTCCGGCGTTGAGAACAATGTCGCTTTCCCGTATTCACGATGTGCGGCACGTTCGACACGACCACCGAAATGATGCGTCATGAGTTGCATGCCGTAACAAATTCCGAAAATCGGAATGCCAAGTTCAAAGATCTCTGGGTCACAACGATATGCGCCTTCCGCGTATACGCTGTTCGGTCCACCTGAGAAGATGATGCCGACTGGGTTCAATTCGCGAATCTCGTCTGCCGTCATCTTATGTGAATGCAACTCGCTGTATACGCCAAGGTCACGGACACGACGTGTGATCAACTGGTTATACTGACCACCAAAATCAAGCACCAAAATCATTTCTTGTTCTACTTTCACGAAATCTCCACCTTTCTGCCTTCTCCTCAAAAAAGGACGCGCCTCTCCCCCAGATTAACCCAAACCG
The DNA here is from genome assembly GCF_018255795.1 of Exiguobacterium sp. PFWT01. Lineage (GTDB taxonomy): Bacteria > Bacillota > Bacilli > Exiguobacteriales > Exiguobacteriaceae > Exiguobacterium. The sequence goes on from NZ_CP073755.1 coordinate 2,431,649, forward strand.
AAGAAGAAGCACGCCCTTTTCTTTGTATACGAAACGTGCTCCTTCATAGTCGGTCCATTTACGGTGGTCCGGTAGAGACTCTCGCGCCAATTCACGAGTATATACGAAGGAATGCCATGTTCAATTATCTAACTAATGCGTCTATCTTACTTGATGCATCCCGTCACTTCAACTCATAATTCGACGAATCATGATTTTCCAATATTCTTTATATTTTGAATTCGGCTCTTGTTCTGCGTAAACAGCTTGCTCAAACAAAGCCGTCAGACGGGTCATATCATTCGTTTCATAGTAGGCATCGACCTCTTTGGCGAGTTCTGAAGGCGTACGTCCATCAATTTTAAATCCGTTCGCACGCAGTCGTTTCATCAAATAGCGGTGCATCGATATGAGACGCCCATCCGTGAGCGGACGACTCATCCACCAGACATACATGATTTGACGCTCGATGATTTTACGGTTCCAAACGAGGACCGCCACGAGGAAGAGAATGACAATCCATCCCCATACGGGCATGTTGCGTGCCTCCTCTTGAACATCACCTGTCGTCACGTCATCGATCAACAAATCTTCTTGCGGACGGTTTTGCGTATCGTTGTCCTGATTTGCTTGGGGATCGTTCGCAGCCGGTGTCGTGTCTTCCGTATCCGTCTCTCGTTCCATCTGCAATAAGTTGGCGTCCGAGAAACTGATGGTCGCTTCTAACGGGACCCAGCCCGCGCCTTCAATAAAATACTCGACCCACGAGTGGGCGTGACGATTTCGAATCGTATGTTCCTCTTCACCTTGAACGACCCCTCGTGTGTCACCCATCGTAAACCCTTTTACCCAACGCGTCGGTATGCCGTTCGCACGCAACAACACGGCAGCTGACGTCGAGAAGTTATCGCAATACCCGATTTGTGTGTCGAACAGGAACTGGTCAACATAATCCGTGTCCCCCTCCGGTTGTGCCACATTTTCGGTATCGTATTGAAATTCTCCATTTCGGAAATACGCTTCTACCGCTTCCGCCTTCTCGTTCGGTGTCTCACTCTCCGCCGTAATGTCAGCGGCTAAATCTCGTACACGCTCTGGCAACGATTCCGGTAGCTGTAAATAGACCTGTTGCTCTTCTTCCGTGAGCGACGTGATTTCTTCATTTAATGCAAGCTGTTCTTCAGAGAAAGCCGGGACACTATAACGAAGTTGGATCGTCCGCGGAGTCGATTGTTCCTCATTTTCAAATACAATCTTTCCGGACGGTTGCATCGTAATCGTCTCGTTCGGGAACGCCCGCTCGATGTCACCGACTCGAAATTCGGTACCGGACTCCGTTTCGATGGCTTGCGGATATTCTCCACCATAAGGAACGAACGGTTGTCGGCGCTCAAAACGTAATAATGCCTGTTCCGGTGTCGTATCCACTTCCGAGTCCACCAACTGACCACGATTGTAGTTCGAGTCAAGGACCGGTGCCTCAACCCAACCTTTCCCTGTATAAATCGCCTTGGATTCGATACGCCAATAGCGGGCCGGCACGCCGCGAGCGATGAAGACGATGCCGTCATCCTGTTCAAACGGACCACCTAGCGATTCGTCGTTCACTCCATACCCAACTCGGCCTGGGCCACTCCCATCTCCTTCCGTCGTCGCATTCCGGAAGCTCGTAGTGATCCGGTCAGACCAATCGCCTTCAAGCGTTGGCGAAGCGCTTGCGAGAGCCACGACGACACTGAGGAGTAGTCCGATACTGACGAATCGGACGAGCGATTGACTCGGTCGTTTCGCCAAATCGGTGACAAATAATAAGAGGAGCGATGTGACGATGGCATACAGGATGTTGCCTTCCCCGTCATACAACGTCCACGTATCAAAATAAGCCATAACCCCAAGTGTCGAGACAATCATCCCAAGTGCAAAACTGTAACTCGGATAGGTTCGTCCGACGAGCACGGCGAACAGCAAGCCGATCAGCGCCATGGCAGAGAAGAAAATTGCCTCATTCGGCAGCTCACCGCTCATGACACCCATCAAATCTTCCATCCATAGTCCAAACCAGTCCAGAATACTGCCATGATAGACATACAAGATAACGAGGAAATGAAGAAGCGAGATTCCAAGGAAAGCAGCCCATGGCAGAAGACTCGCTAACATCGGCACGATAAGCAGGAAGTAAAATGGCCACGTCACATCGAACGTCGTACTTCCGACAATCGGCTCAATCCAGAACGACAACAAATAGGCGGCAAGCGCCGTATAGACGATTCGGGTTACCCATGTCTTCATACCGTCACCTCATTTACTGCCGTGTAAAGATGATAGCTACCTTGTGTTTCGTGCATCAACTCTCGAATGGACGTCGTTTCAAACGGACTGATCAAAATCAAATCTCCAGTTTGTTGAGGCAGATTTTGCTTCACTCGTTCGACGAGACGTCCCTCGGCTTCTGGCGTGGCGGTCAATAAGTAATGACCGACTTCCGCACTCTGGTCGGGAAGATGGAACAGTCGCACCTGCTCTTCAATGACGTAGAGCTCAAACGGCAGATTTTTTCGTTCTAACTGACGAATCGCTCCAACAAGTAAGGACAGGGAACGTTCAAATGCCTCTTCGTACCCGGCAGAGACGGCAGGCACGAATACGAGCGAGAGCTTCTTCTCTTGTTCCTGGTCAAACGTCTTGGTCATCAAGTTCCCTCGACGTGCGGATGCCTTCCAATCAATCCGTCCGATTCGGTCTCCTGCCGCATACTCCCGAACTCCGCTGGTCGTATTGGCCACTTCGGTATACGTCCGCATTTGACGATATTGTTCCCCACGACCGCCGACATGTTCGTCTCGAGGTAAATCAAACGGCAATTCGGCAGGCGACACCTCGACGACCGTTTCGAGTCGCAACGTCCGCTTCCGGTCGAACAAACCGAACACATCGCGTACATGGAGCACGGTGCGGTCAAAGACATGAATCCCACGCTTGATCGCCCCGACCTCATAATGGACGACTTCAGCCTGCCGGAAAAAACGGTCCACCGGCACGACAATCGTATTGTCTTCATCCGTCAAATGTTGTGGCAATCGCTCCTCTAACGTGACCATCCCAATCAAGAAAGGGTACTTCCGTTCAATTCGTAACTCGACATCCATCGTTTGTCCAGAGACAAGTCGCTTCGTCGTCACACGGCGCACCACATTTGCCGCCGTGACCGGATAAATCATAAAGAGCGTCCAGTAGACGGTCAACACGACGAACGACCACCATAATGTTGAGGCGACGATACTGCCTTCGATGCGGGCAAATGCATACAATCCGAATGCCGCCGCCCATACAACGAACAGCTTCATCCAGTTTTTCATACTTCATTGACCTCACGATCCATCGGGACAGGCAACGTATCCAACCACTCTTGAATCAACTGATTCGGTGACTTCCCTTTATATCGCGCTTCCGCTGTCAAAAGGACGCGATGTCCGAGCACACTCGTCGCCATCGCCTTCACATCATCCGGCAAGACGAAATCGCGATTATGGATATACGCCCACGACTGAGCCGCTTTCATCAATGCAAGTGTGGCCCGCGGACTCCCGCCTAAATACGTATGCGGATCTTTTCGAGACTCATGCACCAATCGCACAATGTATTGTTTGACAGCACTCGATACGTGTACGTCTCTCACTTCACGTTGCATGAGTTCGACTTCTTGCTTTGTGATCACGCTCTGAAGCGCCTCGAGCGGCTCCTCTTTTTCAAAACGCGACAATAATGCAATCTCTTCATTGAATGTCGGATAGCCCATTTCGATTTTAAGTAAGAAGCGATCCAACTGTGCTTCCGGTAACGGATACGTCCCTTCATGCTCAATCGGGTTTTGTGTCGCCATGACGAAGAAAGGTGACGGTAACACTTTCAATTCCCCGTCCACTGTTACACTTCGCTCAGCCATCGCCTCAAGAAGAGCCGATTGCGTTTTCGGCGAGGTCCGGTTAATTTCATCCGCTAAAATGATGTTACCCATGAGCGGACCTGGTCGATATTCAAATTCTCTCGTTTTTTGGTTATACATCGAAATCCCGGTCAAGTCGGATGGTAACATGTCCGGTGTGAATTGGATGCGCTTAAAATCTAAGTCAATCGCTCGGCTGAACGTACGGACGAGCATCGTCTTCCCGACTCCTGGTACGTCTTCAAGTAATACATGTCCACCCGCCAGCAAGGCAGTGAGACTTTTTGCGATGACTTCTTCTTTTCCGACAATCACGGTTTCAATAGCAGTAATAATCGATTGGACAGTTGGACGGTACATGACGGACTCCCCTTTTTCTCTGATCTAGGATGACTGAAAGTTAGAATGTTCTGACTTTATTGTGACACAAGCGAGTGTCGGAAAGAAAGAAATACCGCACCCAAATGCGCTTCCTATTTCTTTACCCAAAAAACGTGTCCGTTCTTTAGAAAAAACGGGCACGTTTATCGATTACTCTGGACGCTTCACGTCAAATAATTCCCCAAGGGTCGCATAACTATTGCCGGCCATCCGACTGACAGGCGCAAGCCGTTTAGCATCGATGCGTCCTTGAGTATATAACTCTCGGTCAATATGGAAACGGACAATTCGCGCAATCAATAAATCGGCAGTCGTTTTTCCGTCATGTTCAATCGGCAAGTGATGATGGAGCACACATTCAAAACGGATTTTTGCTTCTTTGACCCCTGGCGTCGAAATCATATCACTCGGTTGAAGCGTAAAATCCGTACGCGACAGCTCACTCTCATCTGCCGCAAGGTTGGCGGCCGTCTCGTTCACGTTAATGACGTTCGTCTCATCTACGACATGAATCACCAGTTCATTCGTACGGAGTGCGTTACGCGCTGTATCTTTCATCACGCCGTCCTTTCGTTGAACCGAGACGGAGACGAGAGGAGGATTGGATGCGACTACATTGAAGTAGCTAAACGGGGCGGCATTAATCACGTCCCCATGTTGTGTTGTGACAAATGCAATCGGTCTTGGAACAATACTGCCAATCAATAATTTATATGTGTCTCGTTCAGTCAAAGCAGACGGTTCAATCGATAGCATAGACTCACACTCCTCTTTATCTTAACTTCAAAATAATCACTTCATCAGACAATGTCAACGCAAAGCAGGTTGACACGTGTACATTTCATGTATTTTGGGTAAATCGCATTATGTGTATATGATTTTAAACACTTCGTATAAGCAAATTGTTTCATTTTCCCTTCCCGGTCTCATAGAATTCAGGGCAAGGAAAGGATGACCTATCGTTTTTTATGTTCAAGGAAGGAAGTAGAACGAATGATCAGCAAGTGGATTGAACAATTGAACAGTCGTCAAATACTCAGTATTTTATATAGTGTCTGTGGATTCAGTCTGGTTTTAACCTTGATTGGAGCCTGGTTCGTGCGTGATGGAAATGTCTCTACTCTCGAACTCACTGCTCTCCGATGGATTTGGATGATTGGGCTCGTCATGTTCATCAGTGCCATCTTATTGATTGGACGCCCGCTCATCAAGCGGATGGCCGACCAGAACAGCAGACTGAAAGCGAAGAAAGAAAAGCTCGAAAACGTGTTGAACGAATCAAAATTAAACGAAATCAATCTTCAATATCGCAATGAATTGATTGAAGTATTGGCCTCGAAAGAATCCTTATTCGATTACTCTTCTGTCATTGAAAAGATTGTGTTGCTTACAAAATCTGAGTTCGGTGCCCTCTTACTCACCAAAGACGGAGAAATCACGTCTGTCGTACCGAAAGAGATGACCGAAGATCAGCAGGAAAGTCTAAAGAAAGACTCTCTTTTGCTTAAACGAGTCATGATTTCAAAGTTACCGGCCGCCACTTCTAAGCGGGTCGTCGATGCGTTACACACGTATCCATATTATATCTATGAGACGGTCATTCCCATCATGGACCCATCGGATAATAGTCTGATTGGCTGTCTTTACTTGGCGCGTTACGACGAACAGTACGACGCCAGTGAAAAATCGGAGTTGAACGCGTTCGCTGGTCAACTTGCCATCTCTCTTCTTCGCATGCAGCTTTATCGTCAGATGCAGCAAGACCGAAAAGAAACGGCACAATTAATCAATTCTGTACGGGAAGCCATTTTGTATGTGAACTATGAAGATGATACCGTCGTCGGGAATCGCGCCTTCATCCGCATGTTTAATGATTTACACTTCGACTACAAAGGATACGAAGAACTGTCTGCCATCGATATCGATATCGAGCAATTAGCAGAACGCGTCGATCAACATGAACAGTTCGTTCGATACTTCGAACGCGTCTTCACGCAAGACCCGCCGGAGGATGGGCTCACGATTTCAATCGACCAAGGCGATTGCTTCATTCAACTTTATGCTGAAAGCGTCTATCGGGACCGCAGACTTCGTGGAACGATGCTCGTCTTACGTGACGTCACGGCCGAAACGGAGATTGATCGGATGAAATCCGAACTCGTCTCGACCGTCTCGCATGAATTACGGACACCTTTGTCCTCGATTTACGGATTTACCGAACTGATGCTGTCACGTGATTTGAAGGAAAATCGTCGTGAACTGTATTTGAAGACAATCCACGATGAAGCGAAACGCCTTTCCTATCTCGTCAACGATTTCTTAGATCTTCAAAAGATGGAGTCTGGAAAGCAAGCGTTCGAGTGGGAACCGGTCGACTTATATCAGCTCGTCACAGACAGTGTCGCGTTTTATCAGGAAACGACGGACCGACATGAGCTGTTCATCGACGCCGATACCGAACAAGATTTTATCATTGATGCGGACTTAGAAGGGATGCGTCAATTACTCGGTAACCTATTAAGTAATGCAATCAAATATTCGCCAGATGGCGGGAATATCCTTGTATCGCTCGAACGCGTAGATGAAGAGGTCGTAATGAAAGTGAGAGACCATGGTATGGGAATACCGAGTGCATCACTCCCTCACCTCTTTGGGAAATTTTACCGTGTCGATAATTCTGACCGTCGAAAAATCGGAGGTACCGGTCTCGGTCTCGCAATTTGTAAAGAAATTGCCAAAGCCCATGATGGTCAACTCCATGTCGAATCGGTATATGGGGAAGGAAGTACATTCATCTGTGAATTGCCAACCTCAAAAGAACACATCATGCAATAACACGGTCCAAACGACCGTGTTATTTTTGACTCTTTTTTGCCTAATTTGGAAGGAATCCTTTGACAATATATAGAAAGGAAAGAAATCGATTCATTTTCGTAGATGTAGGTTACCCTATCCATTTATTTTTGCACGTTTTAAGTCGAAAACAAGATATACTGAATATAAAGAGATTGCTAGGATCGGAGGACTTGCCATTGGATCATCGTGACCCGCCTTTTTCAGAGATTGGAGATTTTAATCAATGGGGACGTTTTGAGATTGACGTACCTCACATGGGGGAGCAAGCGAAGTTTCAATCTGCCGCTGCTTTGATTCGGAAGCACGTGCCATTACGGCTTGGTGGTTTTTACATTGTTGCGAGCGAAGAGGAAATTTTGCATAGTGGCTCTCATGATGCGAATCTTCAAAAACATTTGATTCATCTATTACAGCAGGTCCTTAACGGTCATATAGAAGACGAACGCCTCGTCCAAGAACAAGTGTGGACTGTGCATTATTTCACGACACCATAAACGAATCGAAGAAGTACTTATCCCATATAAACAAAAAAATGACGCTCTCTTCGAGCGTCATTCTGCTTGTGACATAATTGAAATTACTTTTTCGTAATAGTCTGTTGCTTGCTTGTATTTCCCATTCTCCCTTAGCTCTTTCGCTAACCAAAGGGCATATTTTTTTGCGTATACGTACTCGTCGTGATCTTCAAAATAAGTCACAGCACTTTTTAGGCTCTCCATAAGCTTTTGAGAGTTCTTATCCTTAAAGTGATTCCAATAGATATTAAAGTGCTGATTGAATTCTTCGACCGCTTCATGTTGTTTCATCAATTCGTGCCCTGTTTCTAACCAATCTAAGACACCTTGTTCATTTTCCTGTGTTGCATTTACCTCTACTAATGATAAAACGCTGAATAGCTTACTTCTGATGTCCACTTTGTATTCAAAACTCTCCATGAAGTACGTAAGTGCCTTATCTTGTTCTCCTAACAACGAATAGATCTCTCCTATATTGTTATAAAGCATCCCATAATAGTTTCTTAAATCAGTTGCATTAGCGACTTTTAAGGCTTTTTGATTATAGGAGAGCGCATCTGCGTAGCGTTTTCGTCTTTTATAAGTCAATCCAATCACCATATGACACTCTATCATTCGCTCCAAGCAAAAATTCTCTTGAAAATATTTCAATGAAGCTTGAAGATTTTCAAGAGCCTGTGTGTTGTCGGTAAAACGGAAATATAACGCACCTGTAATGTAACGAATATCTGCAGCTTCCCAATCAGGTATTCCTGAATGAGGTAATTTATTTGTTATTTCTTCAATTAATTTATATGAAAGTTCTTTTTCGTTTTCTTGAAAATGTTGAAGTGCCTTCACTGTGTAATATCGAATACGATCATCAGGCGAAAGTTGGTCTTCAATCCATCCTACTTCAGTTACATACTTTGAATCACCACCTGGCATGACCCCAAAGCGGGCCAATGTAACCATAAGAGTTGTATACACCGATTTTGACTGTTTTACCGCAGGGTGATTCAAATACTTTTTAATTTCCCCTTGTTTGTCAAGGTCTTTCCGAGTAAGAATTGCTTCTTTCAAAATTTCCCTGATTTCTATGATAACTTTCTCTGATTGGTAGCTAAAATCATGATATAAAGGTACTTCAATTTCAAGCCGTTCAAAAAGAAGTTCTAGGACTTCCTCGCTAGCAGATGTCTGATTATTTTCAATTTTACTTAGGTAAGAAATGGAACATATTCCTCTTGCTAATACAGATTGTTTCATATTTTTTCGCAAGCGTTCTACTCTAATTAAATTTCCATAGTTATACTCCATTATTAGTAGTAGCCCCTTTGCCCTATTTTCGAACTTCACTTATCAATCATTAATGTGAAGTGCTTTCAGGAAATTCAGACTTTAATATTCAACTTAATCGAGATTTTCAAACAAAATTTTCCCAACTCAAACTTATCCATCATCACAATTAATCATGATAAGATTTAACTAGTCAATCAATAGTGATTTGGACTTTAGTTCTACTTTTTCAATTAAGATGAATAGTTTGTAGGAGGTGGATGGTTAGCATGGGGAAACTCAGTTTTTTACTCGCTGAAGATTATATTAAACCGAAAATCTACTTTAAGTCGAAATCTTCTAAACCGTCTGCGGTTGTAGACCATTCATATTCGAAAGATGACTTAAATCATTTCGAAGGATTAGAAAATTTGACACAATTATTATCTTCTACTAAAGGCTTTATTGTAAACGCATTTCAAATCGATTACTATCAACGTCTTCCGAAATTAATTTCAAAAACGCTAAAAGCAAGTCGTTCTTTTAAAAGACTTTACATTTTAGGTCCAGAACTATCGTTGTCAATTTTGAAAAGAAGTAGCAAAACTTCTTATGAAACACAACTTCATGATTATGAGTTCATCAACGTCGAACAGGATTCAGATTTGTTATCTAAACAATGTGAAACGCTTTTGAGCGAAGGACATATTTTGTATATTCTTCCGGAAGCGTCTGTATGTTGGCGACCTAATTCATTAGAGCAACTACACAAAGTTTGCACCCCACTTTGTAGTACTTTATTAAGTCAAACTGTGAACGTTCCGATTGTAGCGACTTTAATGATAAACGATTCTGATAAAGTGACTATTTTCGAACCAAGTTTACCTGAAACCTATTCAGGAAACTTGTTCGATTCTGTTAAAGAACAGTCTGAAGATATCTATCAGCTTTTAAAATCCTCAGATCCCATGTAAATCACCTTATCGAGATTGGCATTAATTTTTTCCCATATAAATCATTATACAACGGAGGAATTAAACATGAAAAAGTTAGCTGGATTTTTCTTTATTACAACTGCAGTGCTTTTACTCGGAAGTTCATTTAAACCTTTTGCAGAAGAAAGACCACGTATTGTAAAAATCGAAGAACCGATTACTATAAATGCCGAAGAAAGACCACGCATTGTACAAATCGACGTACCAGCAACCTTTAGTAATGAAAGTATGCCTCGCATCGTTTAATCTGATTTACTCCAGACGCCTTGTGCGTCTTTTTTTATTTTAAGAAAAAAGGTAAATGAATTATATATTCCCCTCCATTTTTTCCTTTTTACTTATATAATAAACAGGGACAACCTAGATGCACTCTCATACGCCGCCCTTGTCACCAGTTTAATGAGTAAAGGAGTTTGAACATTGAATGAAACAAAACCGTCATGGAGTTTAAAGCTGTTACTTAGTTCTTCACTTGCAATATCCGGGGCAGCGATTGTCCCGTTCCAATTGGATTCATCTGGTATTCAATCGACTGTAGCCGAAGCCGCCTCGACCTATACCACTACCGCCAACTTAAATCTTCGCCTCAGCGCAGCCACTTGGAGCCCTGTCCTGTTGACCATTCCATCTGGCTCAAGCGTCACGTATATTAGTACATACGGTTCGTGGTACAAGGTCAGTTATGGAGGCAAAACAGGCTATGTCGCTTCCCAATATGTTTCGGTCTCAAACACTTCTGCTTACTATAAGACAACAGACCGATTAAATATGCGCCTCACCGCTGCTTCATGGAGTGATGTGGTCACCGTGATCCCTGCCGACGCGACCGTGAAGTATGTCAGTCGTTATGGGTCATGGTACAAAGTGACGTTCAATGGAAAGACGGGCTATGTCGCTTCTGCTTATCTAACACCTACGAGTGCCCCAGTCCCACCTTCGGACTACTATAAGACGACTGCCAACCTGAACCTGCGTCTCAGCGCCGCTTCATGGAGCGATGTCTTGACCGTCATTCCAGCTGGATCAGTCGTCAAATATGTCAGCCGTTATGACTCGTGGTATAAAGTCACATACAACGGCAAAACTGGGTATGTAGCATCCGAGTACTTGAAACCTACGACTGTTACGACACCAACGGATACAAACGGAACCGGTAAAACGGTCGTCATCGACGCAGGACATGGTGGAAACGACCCTGGCGCTGTCTATGGCTCTGTTTATGAGAAAGTGATCGCGCTTGATATCGCGAAACGTCTAGCTGGCATCTTATCGAGCACCTATGACTACAACGTTAAATTGACTCGTTCGAACGATACATACCTCTCCCTTGAACAGCGTGTGTCACTCAACAAGTCTTATAAAGGGGATGTGTTCGTCAGTCTTCATGCGAACTCTTCCGTTTATAACACGGCACATGGACACGAGGTACTCGTCCCGACGTCAGAAAGTTATACGACAAACCCTTACGTTTCCGCCAGCCGTAGTCTCGGCTCAAGTATCAATAAAGAAATTGCTTCACGGATTTCTACGATTCAAAACCGTGGGGTCAAATATCAGAACGTTTACGTGGTTGGACGAAACGTCTCGCCTTCTACCCTTGTCGAATACGGATTCATCAGTAATTCAAGCGACCGTTCTTACTTGACGAATACGACATATCGCCAACGAATGGCTGAAGCAACAGCATCCGGCATTCATCAATTCATGCGATCTTATTACTAAAAAAAGGAACTTAGCACTCAGCTAAGTTCCTTTTTTGATATGGACTCGCCAAATCATATGGGATGCACCAGGTCCCCAATAATGTTCGAGGATATGAGACGGCTCACCCAATCGTTTCTGCCAATAGGCTTGTGCGCTCGGGAATCCGGCATCTAAATAAAAGACCTTCTTCCCTCGAACCAAAATTTCACGCATCATCTCTTCTAACAAGAATTGTCCGACACCTCGCCGCTGCATTCGTGGTGACACATAGACACTCCCTAGCTCAATCGCGCCGCGCTCGATTTCCATATTCCCTGAGATGATGTCATTCGGAGGCAATAACGCCCCTGCTCCGACAAGGATTCCGTCTTCTTCTACAACGTACAGATCAACGGTGTCATCATCGAAATGATCTTGAATCGTCGTGTTCAGACGGGCCACTTCTTCATCGAGCAAATCGGCATCTTCAAACCGCTCTCGTCGAATCAAGTCACTCAAACTCTCCATAAATAAGCGCTGCAAGGATTTCACGTCTGATTGTTCGAGTGCGCGAAAATTCAAGACGGCCACTCCCTTTTCTTTTTGTTTTACTCTTTACCCTCACGAATTCGTTGCGTAACACTCGGGTACGAGGGAATCATTTCTTCGAGCGGCTCATAATTCAATTTACCGTACGTTTTCCAAATGACTAAAATCGCGGCGGTCCATAATGTGATTGTCAAATGAATAAATCCGATTGGATAACCACTTTCCGCCTCGAACCCGACCATCACGAGCATCACGTTGAACATCGTATGCATGAGAAAGGCCGACCATAAATTGCGCGACGAACCGTTGTATACCCAAGTCATGAGGATCGTATATGCCATCACGGCTAAGCCATACGCCCAAAATGACAAATTCGCCTGTCCTGTTCCAGCCATGAAGAAGAGAGGAATATGCCACATCACCCAAAGGACCCCGAGTGAAAGGCTAGCTAGAAGTGGAGAGAGTCTTGTTTGTAAGGCGTCCAGCAAATACCCGCGCCATCCATACTCTTCCTGCAACGTCCCTCCGAGAACTAGCATATAGAAGAAGTATGGGACAATCCACCACGGTTCGCGAACGAGTAGGGCACCGCTTCGATCCGTCCACCAATACGCCACGAGAAATAAGAACGGCACTAACAAAAAAGGAACCGCATACGCCTTCCAACTCATCTGGAACTGAATGCTTTTCCGAAGAAGATGTGTCGCTCCTTCCCCGCCCCGAAGTCGATACATCGTGAGAAACCCTGCAATGCTTGGACCAAACGCCCCTAAAATAACGATGACCATGATTGGCAAATCGGTCCACCAGTACAAGCTTCCCCATATGAACCATGAATAGCCGAATGAGACCAATAAGAAAAAGTTGATGTATTTGTTTTTATACATAATCAGCACCCCTTCAGCAATGTAGTACCCGTTATTTGATTGGAAGAATAGCATTTGAATCTTTTTGTATGTAATTATAATTGTTCGGCATATAATGAAGTGATGAATGGATTAAATAACCCTATGAGGTATCGACACTATGGAACAGATTAGCACGCATACAACGAGTCACAATGGATTTTTGATGATACTCGCTTTCCTCATTGCCAGCGTTTCTGCCTTGATGGCACTCGAATTAGCGAAGCGGGTCACAGGAGGTATGACAACGTCTCATCGTATTTGGATTTTGTTTGGTGGTACCACGCTAGGTCTCGGGATTTGGTCCATGCATTTTGTGGCCATGCTCGGTCATGCGTCCTTACATGAGAGTACCTATTCGATTTGGCTCATTATCGGATCAATGATTCCGGCGATTGCCGGGTGCATCCTGTCATTCGGTTTGATTTCTCGCAAGACGACATGGATGTCCTTACTGCAATCTTCCGGTTTGATGGGCTTTGGAATCGTTAGCATGCATTACATTGGGTTGGCAGCCATCCAGAGTGTTCAATTGGACTTTGATCTCTCATGGGTATTGGTATCCATCGGCATCGCATGGGGCGCTTCCTTCCTCGCTTTATGGGTTGGTTTCTTTTCGTCCTACGCTACGGCACGGACATCCTTGCCCGTGAAACTGATGTTCTCCCTTTTAATGGGAACAGCCATCTTCAGTATGCATCTTACCGGAATGCAGGCAACAACCATTATTCCGGATACTTCACCCGTGAGCCGAGTCCCGATTGACCCGACCTTACTCGCATGGCTCGTCACAAGCATCGTGTTTCTTCTATTCGGGATGTACTTGATCGCCTATACGCTAGACCGCCAAATTCAAAAACGGGATCTCTTCCAAACGACGATTTTAGAATCGACAACGGATGCCGTAGTGACGACGACAAGTGATGGTGAAATCCAATATCAAAATCAAGCGTTCGCTCACTTATTCGAGGGATGTGCGACAGAACCTTTTTTTCAGGATTATCATCCTTTGCTGTCGGCTCAACAGCCGTTCTATCAGCCGGTACAAATTGACACGAATCATCGAACGTTAGAAGTGACGTCTTACCCACTTCAAGATGGTTCGAACAATCAAGTACTCTGGTTTATCCGAGATGTCACCGAAGCAGTCGCCTCTCAGCGTCTGATTGAACATATGGCTTTTCACGATGCATTGACGGATTTACCAAATCGTCATAAACTGGATGCCCTCTTGAAGGAATGTATCTCACAAGAACGTTCGGTCGCCTGTTTATATATCGACGTAAACCGCTGGCGTTTCCTAAGTGACATTCTCGGGCATCACGGAGCAGATGAGTTGATCATTCAAGTCGCTGACCGCCTCAAACATACGATTCACCCAGACGATGTGTTGACACGAATCGGACCATCCGAGTTTGTCATCTTACTCTTTGCGCAAAGAAGTTCTCTCGCTCATCAAAAGGCTGAAAAATGTATTAAGGCGATTTCATCCAGCTTCGACGTGGATGGCACGACACTTGAATTGACGATGAGTGCGGGAATCAGTCATTTCCCTAAGGACAGTGCTTCTTCCGAAGAACTTATTCAGTTTTCTCGTCTTGCCGCTGATGAATCCAGACAGGATGGAGAGAATAACATCAAATTATTCGAAGAATCATCACGCCCTCAACTCTTGCGCAATATGGAGATAGAAAAAGCACTCGTCACCGCACTAAGTAAAAACGAACTGACACTTGTCTATCAACCGAAAATCGATTTGAAACGGAATCGATTAGAAGGCGTGGAAGCGTTACTTCGCTGGCAACATCCACAAATCGGAAAGGTTGCGCCATCTGACTTCATCCCGATTGCAGAAAACACGGGGTTAATTCATTCGATTGGTCATTGGGTCATTCGGGAAGGCTGTCGCACTTGGGTACGTTGGCAACGAACTGGGATACGTCCCTTTACATTATCCCTTAACGTCTCCCCGCTCCAATTTGCGCGCGAAGACTTTGTTGATACGCTACAATCTATTCTTTTGGAGACGGGGATGGACCCGATGTATCTCGAATTGGAAGTGACCGAGTCCTCGATGCTTTCATATGAGGCCTCAACCCGTGAAAAATTGACGCAGTTGCATCAGCTCGGGATCCTCATTTCTCTCGATGATTTTGGGACTGGCTATTCTTCGTTCAGCCAACTTCGGGAACTTCCCGTACAAGTGCTGAAAATCGATCGAACGTTTATCGAAAACCTGTTCACCGACCGCAATCAAGAGGCCATCGTCCGATCGATGATTCAACTCGGTCACAACCTGGGCATGAAAGTTCTCATGGAGGGTGTGGAAACATCCGCTCAACTCGAATGGTTACTCAAGGAATCATGTGACTACGTACAAGGCTACTACTTCAGTCTTCCATTGTCTGAGACAGACGTTCCGCTTCATGTCAAAGAGACGACCACCTATCTCGAGTTCGGAAAACACTAAAACAGCCCTGTCGCTTAAACCACAGGGCTGTTTTATTCAAATTTGATTTTCAAAGCGCAAGTTTACCGGTTCTTCCGGTAATTCGCTTATCGTTTTTAGATTGGTCACACTGAACCGTTTGTCTACTTCCATAAACGTCAACTGGTCTAGCCAAGCCTGACCACCGCCTGTGAGTAAGATTCCGAATGAAATCACATCACTCTGTTCTGGAACATCAAGCACAATCGAATAGCGGTTCCAATTCGTCGTACCTTGAATCGGACGATTGCTCATATTATCGAATTGTAAAACGTCTCCATGAGCATCATCAATTCGCATCCATAATCCGGCGAAACGATTGACTCCTTCCGTTTTGACAAACCCGGACAAACGGACACGTTTCCCGAGCCAACGTGTTGCTTTAAATTGCTGCATCATCGTGCCGAAGTTCTCATTCGTCACGTCTGGTAGTGCTCGGATATAACCCGATGCTTGTCCTTCATATACTTCTTTCCGATCAACCCCTATTTCATATAGTTGTGGATCAACCCCACTTAGCATCCATCCAATCGTCTGCTTTGACATCTCAATTTCCTCCTCAGTGAGTTGACGCATCTGAGTCCGATATCGTCCAGGCGGTAACCCATATTGTTTTTTAAATGCGCGTGTAAAAGCTTCTTGGGATTCGAACCGATACAAAAATGCCAAATCTAGTAATCGGTCATCCGTCTTAATTAGTTGAACGGCTGCATGAGTCAAGCGACGACAACGGATATATGCCGTCATCGACATTCCAACGTGTGATTTGAAAATCCGATGGAAATGAAACGATGAAAAGCCATTTTCCTGACATAGTGCTTCCGTACAGAGCGGCTCGAGCAAGTGTGTTTCAATCTTGTGAATCGTGCTCTGCAGTACCTCTTCATACATCCTGTCTCCCCCTTACTAGTTCTACCTTATCAAATCCCTTTTTCCTTGTTTTGATATAATTTGCGGTATTCAAAAAACCTCCTGAGTTACCAGGAGGTTGCTTCTTAAGACACGCGTTCTTTTTCTTCTTCCCGAATCAAATGATATTGATCGAGAATCAACTGGGTCAACGTGTCCCCTTCATGAAGATGAAGGTATTTTTCAATCGTTGACGAGATGCCGTGTTCTTCGATCGACAAGTTCAGCTCCGACGATTCCGAATCCTCCGGGTTGTAGTAATGAAGGGCTGCTGCAATCCCGTAAGCGAGTTCGTTTGGCTCGATGCCGTTATCCATCAATTCACGTGCCGGCTTGACGAGACGGTCGCTCGGTCCAAGTTTACGAATCGGTGAACGGGCCACACGCGACACTTCATCCTTCAATTTCGGATTTTCAAAGCGTTTGATGATTTTTTGAATGTATTGGCTATGCTCTTTCGCCTCGAATCCGTATTTCTCAAGCAATAACCAACCTGTCTCATATAATGCTCCTTGGACGACTTGACGCACGCGACGATCCTTCAGCGCCTCGTCAATCGTCGCCTTCCCGAACAACGAGCCGATATAAGAGGCGATGGCGTGTCCCGTATTGACCGTGAATAATTTCCGTTCGATATACGGTCCGATCTCCTCGACCCACGTCACGCCTTGAATCGGTGGTTGTTCGTTGAGCCCTTGTGTCTCGATGACCCATTCATGGAACGTCTCGACTTCCACGTAAAGTGGATCCTCATGTTGTTGTAGCGGGACGATGCGGTCGACAGCCGCGTTCGGGAAGAAGACATTCGCCTCCCCGACACCGCCACACGCCTCTACTTCTTGACGAAGAATTGCACTCCCACCAATCATGTTCTCACATGCGATGACATAGACCGGTGCATCCTCGACTTCACGAGCACGAAGTCCTTCGCTGATCAACGGTGCCACTTTTGAGAGGAGTGACGGTCCGACAGCCGTCGTCACGAGATCTGCTTCTGCAATCAAGTCCACGACCCGAGCTGGTTCTTTCAAACTGTTGACACCGCGAACTCGGTCGACGACGACACGATCGACGCCATCTTCCGCAAACCCGACCTCATAATGACGTTTTACCTCAAGCGCTTCGATGACCGTGTCATTGATGTCGACAAACGTCACCTCGTAACCGCTTTGGTTGAGCAATAATCCGATAAAGCCTCGTCCGATGTTCCCTGCCCCAAAGTGAACAGCTTTCATTTACGCCACCTCTTCCATAAAGAGCGCCAAGATTTCTTCCTTCGTTTTCGCCTGAACAAGACGCTCCACATTGCTTTCGTCTGAGCATAGAATCGCGATTTGCGATAGGAGCTCTAAATGTTCATCATTCACGCCTGCAATTCCGATGACGAGTTTGGCCGTTTGACCCCCAAAGTCGACCCCGTCTGGTACTTGCAGGAACGAGATCCCCGTCTTCTGAACCGCTGATTTCGCTGCTTCTGTACCGTGTGGAATGGCGACGTGATTTCCGATATAGACGTTTGCGATCGCTTGACGTTCATGCATCGCTTCTACATACTCCGGCGTCACACAGCCGGCGTCTTGTAGGACGGCTCCGGCTGCTGTGATCGCTTCCTCTGTCGTAGCGAATGTTTGGTTAAGTCGAATCATCTCTGTTTGAATGAATGGCATTTTAATTTCCTCCTAATGGCTAAACCGTGTCTCTATCTGTTCTGAGTTCAAGAAATTTTGCTGCGTTCCGCTTTAATTTCTTCTACCAATTGGTCATAGTAATCGGCGTTCAAGAAGTTCGTGACCGAACGATGAATCGCATTCGGTGCTTGCGCTTCCGCACGTTCCGTCAAATCTTCGTGTGTGATGACGAACTGAGCATCTTTCGGCAAGTTGCTGATGGACGTGTTCGTCACTTTGATCGGCAAATTCGCTTTGTTGACCTTGTTCCGGAGAACTGATGCTCCCATGGCACTCGATCCCATTCCAGCGTCACAAGCGAAGATGATGTGGTCGACTTTATCAAGACGATCTGTCACGAGAGCCGATGCGTAAGACTGTTTGCCTTTCATCGCACTCACGTTTTGTGTCGCTTCTTCGAGTGATACTTCCTCTGCTGCGCTCGATTTCAAGATGACACTCGCCACAGCGAACGTGACCGCTGCTGACAAGAGAATCCCTGCCACGAGTCCGAGATATGAACCGCGTGACGCCATCGCAAGAATGGCAAAGATACTACCTGGTGAAGCAGGTGCGACGAGACCGACATCAAAGAGTACGAACGTGAAGATCCCTGTTGCGCCCCCTGCGATCATCGCAAGGATCAAGACCGGCTTCATCAATACGTACGGGAAGTAAATCTCGTGAATCCCACCAAGGAAGTGAATGATGGCTGCACCCGGTGCCGTACGTTTCGCTGCACCTTTGGCGAAGAACATATAGGCGAGAAGTAATCCAAGACCTGGTCCTGGGTTTGCTTCAAGTAAGAAGAGAACGGACTTTCCAGCGTCTGCGACTTGATCGACACCAAGCGGACTCAAGATCCCGTGGTTGATGGCGTTGTTCAAGAAGAGAACTTTTGCCGGTTCGATGAACAGACTCGCAATCGGAAGCAATTTCGCGCCGACGATCCAGTCAACACCTGCCGCCATGACTTTATCGAGGGCACTCATGATCGGACCAAAGATTTCAAATCCTCCAAGCATGAGAAGTCCACCGATGATTCCCACTGAGAAGTTGTTGACGAGCATTTCAAATCCTGCTTTAACTTTGCCTTCAAGGGCACGGTCGACTTGGCGGATGACATAACCACCGAGTGGACCCATGATCATCGCACCGAGGAACATCGGAATATCTGTTCCGACGATGACCCCCATCGTGGCGAGTGCCCCGACGACACCGCCTCGTACGTCATGAAGTAATTTACCACCAGTGAAACCGATGAGTAATGGTAAGAGATATGTGATGGTTGGACCAACGAGTTCTGCTAAGTTTTCGTTTGGCCACCATCCTGTCGGAATGAAGAGTGCTGTGATAATCCCCCAGGCAATGAAGGCACCGATGTTCGGCATGACCATCCCACTGAGGAAACTACCGAATCGTTGAACTTTGACTCGGACCCCGCCCGAGCTCGCTTGCGTATTCGCCATGTATAAAACCTCCAGTCGTTTAAATGTGAAAGGTTGAATGTGTAGTGTAGCTAACCGGTTTGTGCTCTACACCCATATTGTATGCTCGGAGTAAGCGCTTTCTCAATTCAATCCAGTTCACACTTTGGCAACATTTTGTGCCAAACAAAAAAATGACCATGGTTCGGTCATTTTTCGTACAATGTCTCATGAATCATTTTTTTCATACATTCGTGCAAAAGTAAACGAAGGTCTTCTTTCGTTCCCGTGCTATAAAGACGCATGTGCTCCTCACTCTCAATGAGCGACCCGCTGATTGCACTTAAGAATTGAAGTTCGACGTCACGTGCTTCTTCCGGCGCAAGCAAGACAAGAAGACGTGTCACGGGTTCGGTCGACTGATCCATCATGAGGAGCGGGATCGATGTCGTTAAATCAAACGCAAACACACTCGCCTTCTCAATCGAGGCATGTCGTCCGTGGAATAACGCCAGTTTCGTACCAGGTACCCCAAGGCCCGCGACCTCGTGACGACGAAGCAGTTGGGCAGAGAGCTGAATCCCGCTTTGTACGAGGTCACGTTCTTCTAAATGTGTACCGATATCAAGCAAGATATCTTCTAAACGGTCCGTATTATGGAGCGTGACCAAATCGAACTGGTCATCCATCCGCTCGAACGTCTCGACCAATTCCCCGAGTTCTGTGAAATCAAGCATCGTTGACCGCGGCTTCGTCGCGAGTGTTTGAAAGGATTGCGGTAATGACAGTAAGAGATGACGGACGCGCTGCACTTCTTCACTCGTCAAAAGCGGGTTGACGATTAGTGTCGGCACCGAAAGGGGTGGCAGCGGTACGGTCGACAAGATGACATCATATTCTTCTAGTCGGTGCTGTTCGAGTCCAAAAAGTGATGAGTTGACGACGTCTTGCATCTCCGGAAACTCTTGACGTACTCGATTAACGAGCATCTTCGACGAACCAAGCCCGGCCGAACAGACGACGAGCGCCCGATATTCACGACGGCGCACCGGTTTGACGAGTACTGCTGCGAAGTGCATCGCCCAAAAGACCGTCTCTTCTTCGGAGAACGTATTCGTCCCAAAGACGATGTCGGCGGCCTGTTGAATCGCCGAACGAAGTCCCGGATAGTCGCGGTCGATATGAGGTTTTACCGTACTCGTCTCCGGCAAAGCCTGCGTGTTCATACTCGAGAGGATGTGCGCGAGCAGTCCCCGTTCGAGAGCCGTGTCATCCGTAAAGGTGAACCCGTAGATAAGCGAGACGTGATGAATCAGTTTATGCACGCGAATCTGCATGATCCAGCGTTCTTCTTCATCTTCTTTCATTTGATCTTTAATCGAGCGCAGACGATTCGCCTCTTCCGCGAACCAGACACGTTCCGCCATCGAGTAGGTGATACCGAGAGCCGCTTCCATATCGGTGGCGACTTTCAAATAGTCCTCGGACCGTCCTTTCGTATACATCTCTAAAAAGAATCCAGACGCTAACCGCTCTTGTTGCACGCCGTAAGCGAACGTGACTCGCATGATGGTGCGGTCATCCATCCGCTCAAACGCGCGGGACTTCAAATAATCATAACCGTCTCGAAGACCTTCAAGCATCTCCTCGCATGGTACCGTCTTCAAAAAAGCAGGAATGTAGTCGTCTTCTCCGCGGACGAAGCGATAAAATGCGAGCGTGTCCCAGTGGGCAAGCAGAGCGTTGATGAGTAGCTTACGCTTCTCGGACTCATAACCGAGCACCCTAGCCCCAACACCTTTTTTCCGTTCAACTTCTAAATGGTACTCTTCGAACCATCTGTCCAATTTCTCTAAGTCTTGCGTCAACGTGCTCGGCGAAACGTGCATCTGTTTGGCGACCGCCTGCAATTTGAGTGTATCGTTCTCGAACAAGAGACGCCACGCCAGCTCAAATAAGCGGTCCTCGCTCGTCGGGATCGCTTCTGCGGATAAGATGAGGTCTTCTCGTAACTGTTGCTTCGCAGATGGTTTGCCGACCAGACTCAGTCCATGCCCTCGTTGCCAAGCGAGTTCGAGTTCGAACTCTTTTAAGATGCCTTCAAGTAATTGTCGTTCTCGTTGAATCGTACGCTCAGACAAATTCACCGCCTGCGCGATTTCGGCGAGCGGTGTCGATGTCTCAGTTGCCAATAAGTGTAGTAAAATCGACCGTTCTCTCGCGGTCCACTCATGTCTCATGCTCATCCATCCATTCTTCGACAAGTAGTCGGTATTCCTCGAGCGACAGGAGTTGTCGGACTGACCGGACACGTGCGGTCGGATGGGTGACCACGGTCGCCCCTTCCTGATAGAGAATCAAATCCACCTCATTCGGGATATTTTGAATCGTTCCGTGCGTAATCGTACAAGACAAGCGCCCCTCGCTTGCCTGCGCGAATAACTTCGCCGCCATCGCACTTGTCACAAACCCGCTATGGCAAGCAATGTATACGTTCATGTCAGCCCTTCTTTCGTCGCTTATCTTTATCTAATCATAAGTTGGAACCGCTTACTTCTCCTACTATTTTGCTTGTTGGCAAAGATATCGGCAAGCAGTAAAAAGCACCTCTCCAGAAGAAAGGTGCCTTACACTATGTTCAGTTTATTCCACCGTCACCGACTTCGCCAAGTTACGTGGCTTGTCGACGTCACAGCCACGAGCAAGTGCCGCGTAATATGCCATCAACTGAACCGGCAATACGTTGATGAGCGGTGCCAAGAGTGGCTCGACGTGCGGCAAGATGAAGTCATCATTCTCATGTTCGACTCCTTGCATCGAAATGATACAAGCGTTCGCGCCACGGGCAACGACCTCTTTAACATTTCCACGAATATTCAAGTTCGTTTTCGGTTGCGAGATGAGCGCGATGACCGGTGTCCCGTCTTCAATCAAGGCGATCGATCCGTGCTTCAGTTCCCCACCTGGGTATCCTTCTGCTTGGATGTATGAGATCTCTTTTACTTTGAGCGCTCCTTCGAGACAGACAGAAGCGTCAAGTCCACGACCGATAAAGAACGTGTTCGGTGTCGTCTTCAAATAACGTTCCGCAAGGTCTTCGAATAACTCTTTTTGCGCCATGATGGAGTCCATGATGGTCGCGACACGGGCTAGCTCCGGCATGAGATCAAACGGCAATTCTTTCCCTGTCGCACGAGCGATGTCATATGCGAGAATCGCGAGGACGGCAATCTGTGCCGTGTATGCTTTCGTCGATGCGACCGCAATCTCTGGTCCTGCGTGGAGGAGCATCGTCTCGTTCGCTTCGCGTGAGAGCGTCGATCCCGGTACATTCGTCATGGTGAGCGCTTTGTATCCGCGTTTCTTCACTTCGACGAGGACGGCACGGCTGTCCGCTGTCTCACCGGATTGTGATAAGAAGACGAACAACGGACGTTCACTTAAGAGGGGCATGTTGTAGCCAAATTCAGAAGAAACGTGCACTTCTGTCGGAATGCCGGCGATGCGTTCTAAAATGTCTTTTCCGACGAGTCCCGCGTTATAGCTCGTCCCACATGCGACGATATAGACGCGGTCCGCTTCTGACACGAGCTCACGCACGCCTTCCGTGAGTTCGATGTCACCGTTCTCGTTCTGGTAGTGCTGGATGATGTTGCGGATGACGGCCGGTTGCTCGTCCATCTCTTTCAACATGTAGTGCGCGTACGTGCCCTTCTCGATATCTGACGCATCGATTTCGGCCGTGTATGGCGCGCGTTCGAGCACGTCACCGTCGAGCGTTTTGATTGTCGCCGACTCACGTGTGAGGATGACGATCTCACCGTCGTGGAGCTCGAGGTACTGGTCTGTCACCTGGAGCATCGCCATCGCGTCTGATGCGACGACGTTGAACGTGCCGTCCCCGAGTCCGACGAGGAGCGGTGACTTGTTCTTCCCGATATAGAGGCGCTCTTTGTCCTCTGAGTCGATCATCGCGATCGCGTACGAACCGTGGAGGTCCGAGAGCGTCTTGCGGAACGCCGCCTCGACGTCACCGAGCTCGACGAAGTGCTTCTCCATGAGCTGGACGATAACTTCCGTGTCCGTCTCTGAAAGGAACGGGACGTCGAGCGTCTTCTTGATGAGCTCGTCGTTCTCGATTACGCCGTTATGGACGAGCGTGAAGCGTCCTGTCGTGCTTTGATGCGGGTGGGCGTTCGGTACGCTCGGTATCCCGTGTGTCGCCCAACGCGTATGACCGATTCCGATCGTCCCTTCAGCATCAGCCGGTACGATGTCACGGAGTGCTTGAATCCGTCCCACTTCTTTGAACGTACGAACGTTTTCACCGACTAAGGCAATTCCTGCTGAATCATAGCCACGATACTCGAGCTTTTCAAGCCCTTTCAATAAAATCTCTTTCGTTCCAACTTGTCCGATCATCCCTACGATTCCACACATACAAAACTCTCCTCTTTGCTTCGATTTCTCGAAAAAGGAAACGGGCTTTTTTGAGTGATGTCATCAAGTCTCGTTTTGTCCGCCCGGTCACCCGAACGTTTTATCAAGACTCTCTCAGTCGTGACACGCGACTGGAAGGCATCCGCCGAAATCTCGATCACCTTCGTCCTCGTCAACTCCATAGAGTTCTGGCGCTTTTATCTCATACCTAGCCGTTTCTCCAGATACGCTTTCATGCTATCGAGTACAAGCCGTGTTGGATAGAGCAATCTGAAAAATTGTCGCTAAATACTTTTTTACCGTTCATGTAAAAGTCACCACTTTCACTAAAATGCCATCAATGTATCAGGTTTTCGAGTAGGGAGAGAACGGGCATGATACAAGTAACGATATTTAAAGATGGAGGGGAATGAGATGGCAAGTCTATTTTTAGTAATCGGAATCATATTATCTGTCACATCAAAATGGCTGCAATTAAAAGGTCAAAGTGATGTTGGTGACCTACTTGTTTTTCCAGCAGCTTTTTTCCTAGGACTCGCCCTTCTCTTTAGCCTTCCATTCTTTAAAGAATGGTGGGAAGATCCTGCATCGCGCCCAAAAGCTTATCGATTTGCGACATTTGCAACAGTCGGTGTACATTCGTTTCAATTATTTGCTTGGCTCTTATTTGGTCAAGGTGAATGGCTAGGTTTTCTTTTCCTAATTCCTTTCCTAACCTGCCTCTACTTTGTTATTCGAACGGTCATATAAAATGGGAGAGACGCTCACGCGCTCCCCCATTTTTGTTCTTCTCTTAATTCACGTTCCGTGACATAGTTCTCATCAAGACGAACCATATATCGCTCGTACCATTTATGACCGATGACGGATATGACACCTCCAGTCACCATCAACCCAATAAAGTAAGGTGTCTCAATTTGTTTCGTTACCCATCCGAACATGAGGATGAGCAAAATCGGGAACGTCAAAAAATTAAAAATCGACATCAAGTGTATGTGACGTTTGGCGTCTCGATTCGTTAAATACTTCAATTGAATCGTTTCTTTCTTCCAAGATTTTTTAATCGCAAATAAGCCCGCAAATTGACCAATCAAAAGAACAGTTCCTGCTGACACCCATCCTTTTTCAGTCGCAACAAACAGCACAATACAGATCATCCACGACAGAAAAGTGAAGACTCCATTCTTTTCAGTTTCCACTCTGACAAGCTCTCTCATCTGATCATGCTTGTTCACGACGTTGCTCCTTCTCGTATTCACGGACCTCACGAATTTCTTTTAAATCTTGATCCGTCAAATAGTTCTCGTCATAAGATTGAATGATGCGGTCAAACCGCTTCGCCAAGTATTCAATCCCGAAAAACGTCAGTTGCGAAAGGAGGAACATACGGAACGATTGTGTGCCCGTCGCTTCACTCGTGAAGTAAAAGAGACCGTAAATCCCGACCCCCGTCAAAGCGAGCGTATGTGCCATCATCTTGAACGATAAGAGGTTACGTGCCGTCTGATTCGTCACAAAGCGCAGCCACATTCGATATTGGATAAAAATACCCGTCAAGACTGCGGCGAGCACCGCATATAACGTTCCCGTGACGACACCGTCCGAGAGTGTCCAATATGAGGCGTAAATCAAAAAACTGACGACGAGTCCGATTCCGATGATGCCGACACCCCATTTCGTCAAACGGTCTACTTTTAAAATGGTGTCGATTTGCGATTTCACTTTTGGTGATAATTCCATATGTCCTCTCCTCCTTCCAACACTTCTTCATACGTCGGTAGTTCCGGATCAATTTGATTAAGTTTCTTCGTGAACCACTTCTGACGGATCGGACTTAATACTCCCCATATCCCAAAAAAGAGACCAATCATAAGACCAAAATCTCCCGTTGTCAGCAGCGTCACCATGAGTGCCGTCAACAAAATCGCATCCACCCATTCAAACACGTATTGAAAAATGAGAATCCGATGCGCCTTCGGATTCTCGGTCATTCGCCACATGATGCGCATCTCTTGATAGCCCATCACGACGATGATTACGGAGACCGACACCATGATAGGGATAAGCCACATCCTCTCTAATAAGAGAGCGACAATAATGGCCGTGACATAAAGAATCAAGATGGGTATGGCATAACGTCGCATTCGTCGCATCCACTTTACGTCTTGCTCCACCTATATCGCCTCCTTGTCGAAATGTATATACTCCATATCTTGTTGTTTCGTTTGTTTGTTCACGTTTAACGTCCATAGCATCGCACTGCCGATGAATACCGTGACACAAACATACGCCACGTTTGATGTGAACAATAGTTGATGATTCAAAGCGAGGAAAAAGGCAGCACTGTTGATCCCGTCCCGAACGAGTTGACGACGATACAATCCTTTCAATTCTGGTTGAAACCTCAGGCGCATTCGATAGCGCTTCACATAGAAGATGTTCAGCGGAATGAGCGCACAGGCGATATAGAGCACGCCCCACGTAAGGTCATCTGTTAATAAACTGATTGGTAACATCAGCACTATAAATGTTCCAAACAGGCCGAAGATCCATTGGTCGAATAAACGCTTCCATGCTTTTTCTTGTGTCATGCGTCCAATCATTGATTTCGTCGCTCCAAAGCTAACTGCTGTAACAGCGGAACACGTTCATTTAACTTCTTTTGAAACATCCGTGACATCTGATCGCTGACTGCTCCCCATACGAGCAATCCGATCGCTAACGTCAAACTGTCATATTGAAAAATGAGCAGAGTCGAAATCAAGGCGACGAGAACACCCGAACTGATCAAATCATACAGTAAGTTCCATTTTAGTAACTTCACGACATCTCGATCTTTCATATGCGTACGACGCATCCGA
Source organism: Exiguobacterium sp. PFWT01 (assembly GCF_018255795.1). Taxonomy (GTDB): domain Bacteria; phylum Bacillota; class Bacilli; order Exiguobacteriales; family Exiguobacteriaceae; genus Exiguobacterium. The sequence goes on from NZ_CP073755.1 coordinate 2,458,504, forward strand.
TACTTCTTCACGTCTAATCCAATCATGGCCATTCCAATCAAGACGAACGGAATCGTCAACCAGACATAACGTCCGAAAAAAGATAAAACAATGGTCGTCACAACAAACACCAATAATGTATAGCCGACCCGAAGGTGTGACTTGCGCCATGTTATTTCTTCCACATGCCAATGTGCCTCAGTCAACTAGAGCACTTCCTTTCCTTCCTATGCATTACTCCTATATACGTACTCTATGCCCTCATTGTTTCACATTTTCCGAATATTCTAGCATTGAATCGTTCGACTTTTTTCAACAATTGACGAACGAAACGTATCCGCTTACAAAGGTTATCTGCTATACTGTTACCAAATTCATTCCCACAAATTTTTTTGAAAGGTGTAGAACTGTATGTCTCCGAAGTACAAGCAAGTTGCAAGTCAGATTGAAGCGGACATAGTCAATCACGTCTACCAACATACGAATAAATTATTGACCGAGGATGAGTATGCCAATAAATATGGCGTCAGCCGTAACACGGTCCGAAAAGCGATCGAGATCCTCGTCAACAAAGGATACGTCTATCAAGTTCAAGGGAGCGGCGTCTTCGTCCGTGACCATTACAATAGCGATTACATCAATTTAGAAAAACTCCAAGGTTTAACAAGTGACTTCAGCGGTCGAAAAGTCGAGACACGCGTCTTACACTTCGAACAGACAGTGGCGAACGATGAGGTCGCCGAACGTATGAAGTGCCCAATCGGAACACCTGTCTACTTCGTTAAGCGTCTACGTCTCGTTGATGACCACCCGTTCTCGGTAGAGGATTCATACTTCCGAAAAGAGCTCGTCATCTACTTGGATGAGAACATCGTCCAAAAGTCGATCTACACGTATTTACGAAGCGACCAAAAACTTGCCATCGGATTCGCTGACCGAGTCATTTACGCAGACTTTTTAGATTCAGAGTCCGCCGACCTGCTCGACTTGAACGAGAATGACCCAGCCTTGATTGTCGACAACACCGTCTATTTGACGAACGGACAAATCTTCGACGTCTCTCGTTCCATTCATCATTTTAAACATGTCAAAATGCTCAAAGTCTCGAACATTAAGTCCTAAACGCGCCCGAGAGATGCTTTTCTCGCGCGCATTTTTTATGCATTTTTTCGAAAAGAAAGGGTTTACACGAAAACGCTTTCGTGCTACTATCGACGTGTAGAAAATATTTGTACCTATGAATTTTAGTTATCCATACAAAAAGGAGAGATATTATGGTTTCTGAAACAATCGAAATCTCACCGGAAGATATTTTCGGTCTCATCGCCCTCTCGGGTGACGCCAAAGCGAGCTACCATCAAGCGATGCTCCTCATGCAAGAAGGAAAGAAAGAAGAAGCCGAGGCGGCAGTCGTTGCTGGTGACGCGACATTAAAGGAAGCACATGCGATTCAAACGAAATTCGTGACGCTCGAAGCACAAGGTAAATCGGCAACGGTCGGTGTCCTCATGGTGCATGCGCAAGATCACTTGATGAACACGATTCTCGTCAAAGAAATGCTTGGATATATGATGAATATGCAAAACGAAATCAACGAATTGAAAGGAATGGATCAACAATGATTAAAATCGGACTCTTCTGTGCGGCAGGTATGTCGACAAGTATGTTAGTAGAAAAAATGAAAGCGGTTGCCTCTGAACGTGGCATCGAAGCTGAAATCGCAGCTTACCCAGAATCGGAGATGGAAACTTACGTTGACAACATCGACGTTGCACTTCTCGGACCACAAGTGAAGTACCTCCTTTCAAAAGGGAAGCAAATCTGCGAACCAAAAGGTGTTCCAATCGACGTCATCAACACAGTCGACTACGGCATGATGAACGGTGCGAAAGTATTAGACCACTCATTGAAACTTGTTAATAAATAAACTGAGGTGATGACTTTGAAAATGCCTAAAGATTTCTTGTTCGGCGCTGCTTCGGCCTCTTACCAGGTCGAAGGCGCATGGAACGAGGACGGGAAAGGTCTCTCGAACTGGGACGTCTTCTCGAAAATTCCTGGTAAGACATTTGAAAACACAAACGGCGACGTCGCAGTCGACCATTACCATCGTTATAAAGAAGACATCGCGCTCATGGCGGAGATGGGACTCGAATCGTATCGTTTCTCCATCTCATGGCCGCGTATCTTCCCGAACGGTACGGGTGAAGTGAACGAAAAAGGACTCGAGTTCTATAACAACTTGATCGACGAATGTTTGAAACATGACATCGTCCCATTCGTCACGCTCTACCATTGGGACCTCCCACAAGCACTTGAAGAAAAAGGCGGCTGGAAGAACAAAGAGACAGTTGACGCATTCGTCCGTTTCGCAGATACTTGCTTCCAATCGTTCGGTGACCGTGTCAACCACTGGATCACGTTCAACGAAGCGGTCATCTTCTGCTCACTTGGATACTTAACAGGCGCACACCCGCCAGGTATCGAAGGCGACGTCAAAGGATATTTCCAAACGACACATAACGTCTTCGTCGCTCACGCCCGTGCCGTCGAGCTCTTCAAACAAAACGGTCACACTGGCGAAATCGGGATCACACACGTGTTCAACCCGGCGTTCAGTATCGATGACGCAGAGGAGAACAAGTTTGCCGAAATGCATGCGAACGCTTATGCGACACATTGGTTCTATGACCCGATCTTGAAAGGTGAATATCCAGAGTACGTCGTGAACGGTCTAAGCGAACAAGGCCTCCTTCCTGAAACGACAGAGGAAGAACTCGACGTCTTGAAACGTACCGCTCCGATGAACGACTTTATCGGTCTCAACTACTACAGCCCGCAGCGCGTCATGAAGAATGACTCGGCGCTCGTCATGGCCGGTGGACGTGAGAACTCGACAGGTCGTCCGGGTAACCCATCATTCGATGGCGTCTACAAGACGGTCAAGATGGATGACAAAGTATATACGAAGTGGGACTGGGAGATCTCACCGGAAGCGTTCCTCGCTGGGATGCATATGCTGAAAGATCGTTACGGCGACGTCAAAATCTATATCACAGAGAACGGTCTCGGTGATGTCGACCCGATCGTCGACGGTGAGATCATGGACACGCCACGGATCGAGTACATCGAAGGACACCTTCGTGCAGTCAAACACGCTGTTCAACAAGGCATCAACGTTGCTGGTTACTATGCTTGGTCTGCAATCGACCTACTCAGCTGGTTGAACGGTTATAAGAAACAATATGGCTTCATCTATGTAGACCACAACAACGGTCTCGCACGGAAGAAGAAACAGTCGTTCCATTGGTATAAAGAGATCATCGCTACGCGCGCTGAAGACCTATAAGGAGGTTCCCCTATGAGCCGCTTAGAAAGAGTATTTGAAAAGTTCACCCCTGCTTTTGTTCGTTTTGCGAACGCCAAGCCCGTCCTTGCGATTAAGGACGGGTTCATCCTCACGATGCCGATGACCATCATCGGGTCGCTGTTCCTTCTCATCCTGGCGTTACCGATTCCAGGTTGGGCTGACTTCATGTCAGGTCTATTCGGGGCAGACTGGTCACTCCCGCTCACGCAAGTCGTCGGCGCGACGTTTGACATCCTTGCTTTGATCGGTGTTTTTGGAATCGCTTACTCGTACGTCAAGAACGAAAAAATCGAAGGCGTACCAGCTGGTATCCTCGGGATCATCTCGTTCCTCATCATCACACAGGCTTCTGTCCTGTCTGAAGGCGGAGAAACTGTTTCTGGGGTTATCCCGAAAGTATGGACAGGTGGACAAGGTGTCCTCGCTGCCATCCTCGTCGGATTGACAGTCGGATTCATCTACTCGCAGTTCATCAAACGCGGGATCAGTATTAAAATGCCAGACGGTGTCCCGCCAGGCGTATCGAACTCATTCTCTGCACTTGTTCCTGGTTTGGCGATCATCTCGCTCGCCGTTGCAACGTTTGCGATTTTCCAAGCGGTTGCAGAACGTACGTTCACAGAAGTCATCTATGATGTGCTTCAAGCACCACTTCAAAACTTGACGGACACACTCGCTGGAGCCGTCATCATCATGGTGCTCATGTCCGTCATGTGGTGGTGTGGGATTCACGGTGCCGCAATCCTCATGGGAATCATGGGACCCCTTCTCACAGCAAACGCGCTTCAAAACCAAGCGATCCTCGATGCTGGTGGTACGCTCGTCGCTGGCGAGAACGCAAAAATCGTTACGATTCAATTCCTCGACGTGTTCACGAAACTCGGTGGATCAGGAATCACAATCGGCTTCATCATTGCCGTCTTAATCGTTGCACGCTCGGCACACTTGAAGCAGCTTGGGAAGTTGTCACTTGCACCAAGTATCTTCAACATCAATGAGCCGGTCATCTTCGGGATGCCAATCGTCTTCAATCCGATCATGTTCGTCCCATTCGTCGTCGTGCCAGCCATCGCTTCATTCATGGTCTACTTCGCTATCCTTTGGGGTTGGGTCGAGCCGTTTAACGCGCTTCAAGTACCATGGACGACACCTCCAGTCATCTCTGGATTCTTGATTGGCGGATGGCGCGCCGCTCTCTTACAGATTGCAACAATCGCCATGGCCGTAGCCGTCTACCTCCCGTTCGTTCGCATTCAAGACCGCGTTTCGTACGGTGAAGAATTGAAAGCACAAGAAGGCTCAGATCAAGCATCAGCCTGAAACAAAAACGACAGCCCTTCTCAGTAATGAGGAGGGCTGTTATATTTAGGGAAAAGAGTAAAGGAGTTGGAAATTTGAAATCATACTATCCATCTATATTCGCCGTGATCGCTGGTCTATCCGGATTAATCGGATTGGCGCTTCAATCGGTCTATCTTATCATGTTGTCTCCCGTCTTTTTACTCATTGCGGGATACGTTGTGGTACATGCGAAGAAGCAGAAAACAACCTTACGAAATTATACGCCGAGCTTTCTGATCCTATCGAGCGCCGCCCTCGCATTCGGTCTTGGCTTCCAATCGATCTTGCCGTATGCCATGCTCATCGGAATCGTGATCCATACAGTCTGTCTCTTCTGTGCCATCATCGCACTCGGACGATATCGTGCACACGTCTCATGAAGGCTGTGACTGGACTCGGTTGGGGCGCATTGATTTTAACACTCGCACTCGCCCCGCTACTTGCCGTCGATTTGATTCTCATCTATCTGCTTGAAGACACACCGTTCCGAATCTTATCGACTCTTGCGATGCTCGGTTGTTTCTATCTATTGTCGACAATCCTCAGTTTGTTCGTTGATGCGTTAACGGGAACATTACGCTCGTTTGTTCATGCGAACGTACCGCGTCTACTCGACACGATACTTCACGGAACGGTTAGCGGAATCAGTCTATACGTCGTACTGACCCACTTTCCGTCTATCGATATATCGACGCTAACCGTTATGGCGATTGTATTCGTACACTTACTCGGAGCATCATGTTGGCTAAATCGGGAGAGTTCGAAAGAAAAGACGCCACTCGAGCTCGATTCCATCGATCAGCAGATCATCCACTTGTTACGAACCGAAACCATCGTGTCTTGCGTCGAACGCATTCAGCATGATTACCCGGATTTACCGAAACGGGACGTATTGAAACGAGTCAAACGCATCAGTCAATCCAACAAAGTCACCGAACCGTTTCATGGTCGGTGACTTTTGTGCGTCATCACAAGCGAATCGTGAGATTTATCCTGGAGTTTCGTTGCCCAATCTATGTAAACAAACGCCAGCCCGATTTTTCGGTGCTGGCGTTTTACGTATCCTCTTTCCGGAGCGAGTACCCATCCACCTCAAGCAGTCGCATCCGTCTCTGGTCAATCGCCGCATGAATAATCACAGTCACACCTGGATTGAGTTCCATCATCTTTTTGATTTTTCGTAAGTCGTCCCCCTTGATCTCAACTGGCAACACGAACTCGCCTTCTCTCAAATGAACGAATTTGATTTTCCCAAGGTCGTCATAACCCGTCACTTCGTATGTCGCAAACTCACGTTTCATAGAACATCCCTCCCCTATCCTCGTTCCCAAAAAGATAGCATTCCACACAAAAAATCCATCCCCGTAGCGGTGGGGATGGATGCATGTTACGCCTCGACGCTATCCGCGTGTTTGGCTTTATGGTCGGCGATGACACCGGCATACCACTTCGCGCTGTCTTTCCAAATGCGCTCCTGTGTCTCAAAGTCGATATAAAGAATGCCGAAGCGCTTCTCATAACCGAAGCTCCATTCGAAGTTATCCATGAGCGACCACAGGTAGTAGCCTTGAATGTTCATGCCTTCATCGTTCAAATCGGAGACGGCTTCGAGGTGCTGGCGGACGTAGTCGATCCGGTTATCGTCATGGACTTCGCCATTTTCCAGCACGTCGTCAAATGCGGCGCCGTTCTCTGTGATGTAGATTGGAAGGTCAGTATACTCGGCGCGTAAACGACGGATCAGGTCTTTGAATTCGTTCGGGGCGATATCCCAGCCCATGCCCGTCTTCTCGTAGTCCGAGTAAGCGTCTGCCTTCAAGAAATCATTTGCTGCGTTAAACTCGACAATGCCACGGCTGTAGAAGTTGATGCCGAAGAAGTCGCAAGCTGTCGAAATCGTCTCCATATCACCCGGTTGGATGAAATCAAAGTTATGCACATATTTGGAGAACAAGTTCATCATGTCGACCGGATACTCACCTTTGAAGACCGGATCGAGGAACCAGCGATTCGAATACCCGTCGGCATTGTTCATCGCAAGGCGGTCATTCGCCGAATCCGTCTTCGCGTACATCGGTGATAAGTTGAGCGTGATGCCGATCGGGGTCGTGGACGTCATCTCTCGCTTCAACAACTCGACCGCTTTTCCGTGCGACAACAAGATATGGTGCACGGCGCGCACCGCTTCGTTCATATCACGATGACCCGGTGCATGAACACCGACGTGATAGCCGAGGAAGCCGGCACACCAAGGCTCATTGTGAGTGATCCAAGAGTCGACGATGTCATCGAGCTCTTCAAAACAGACTTTCGCATAATCGAGGAACCAGTCGACCGATTCACGGTTGACCCAGCCACCTTCTTCGTGAGCCCACATCGGAAGGTCCCAGTGATAAATGGTGACGGCTGGTTTGATTCCTTCTTCACGGAGACGCAGCGCCAAGTTTTTGTAGAACGCCATCCCTTCTGGGTTGTACTCTCCCTTGGCAGGGAAGATTCGTGGCCACGCGATGGAGAATCGATACGTGTCGACACCTAGCTTTTTGATGTGCTGAATGTCTTCTTCGTAACGATGGTAGTGGTCACATGCGACATCGCCGTTATGCTTTTCAAACACGCGCCCGTCGATGTCACAGAACATATCCCAAATGGAAGGAGTACGGCCTCCTTCGTTATGTGCGCCTTCAATTTGGTACGAGGACGTGGCTGTCCCGAATACGAAGTCTTTCTTAAAATGCATAGTGTTTTCCTCTTTTCTCTATATTTATTCTTTGACAGCACCTGCCGAAATACTGCTGACGATGTACTTCGAGAGGAACAAGAAGGCAATCATAATCGGTACGACCGAGATTGCGATGCCCAGGTAAAGCGAGCCAAGGTTCTCTGCGACTTGTGATCCTTTCAAGAAGCCCATCAAAACAGGCAACGTGTATTTCTCAGGCGAGAACAAGAGGACAAGTGGCATCAAGTAGTTGTTCCATGAGCCGATGAACGTGAAAATCGACATCGTTGCAATCGCTGGCATCATCATTGGAAGTGCGATTGTGTGGAAAATACGTAGCTCGCTCGCACCATCAATCCGTGCCGCTTCAATCAAACTGATGTGAAGTGTCGCTTGCGTATATTGACGGATGAAGAAGACGGTGAACGGTGTTGCAATCGCTGGGACAATCAATGGAATGAACGTGTCCAAAATACCGAGCGTTTTTGAGATCTCATAGAATCCAATGAGTCCGAGTTGCGCTGGCACCATCATCATGACAAGCATGAAGATGAACATCGCATTTTTCCCTCTAAAGTTATAGAACGTAAAGCCATAAGCCGTTAGGGCTGAGAAGTAACCAGACAAGACCGTCACCGATACAGAGATGATCAAGCTGTTCTTGAAGCCGTTCCAAATGTTGATGTATTCGCTGAGCGTCGCATAGTTGTCTGCGAGCGCCGTCCCCGGAAGAAGTGAGAACCCAGCCATGATTTCTCCATTCGTCCGGGTTGCGTTGACAATCATCATCAAGAACGGAATGAAACAGATAATCGCGAGAAGGATGAGCCCTGTATAAATCAAACCTCGTGCGAATCGCTTATTCGTTTTCTTCTTAGAAGGCGGCGCCACTTTAAGCGGACGCTCATCTTTCCGTTTCGGCTGCGCTTCGCTATCTGGAAGCATTCGCCGTGATTCCGCATTTTGTTCCATTGCTTACGCCCCCTTCTGTGTCGCGCGCTCTTTGCGGAACATACCCTTGAAGACGACCGCCGAGAAGATCAGCGTGATCAAGAATAGGCCGTAAGCGACCGCTGACGCATAGCCATAGTTGTTATACTTGAAGGCTTGGTTGTACAAGTAAAGCACCATCGTGTTCAACGAACCGTCTGGTGAACCGATCCCGTCTGTAATCAACATCGGAAGGTCGAACAACTGGAGTCCACCGATGAGTGAAGTGATCATGATGTAGAGAAGAATTGGTTTCAAGAGCGGCAACGTCACTTTCGTAAACATCTGCCAACGGTTCGCACCGTCAATGTGAGCGGCTTCGAAGTAATCTGTCGAGATGCCTGATACCCCTGCCATGACGATGATGAAGGAATGTCCGAACCACATCCATGTCAAGATGAGTGAAACGGATAACTGTGCCGTCACCGGTTCTGCCAACCAGTTGATTGGATCCGAAATCAAGCCGATTTTCATCAACACCATGTTGAGTGAACCGTGCTGCCAGTCGAGTAAAATACCGAACAAGAGCGCGACCGAACTGATCGTGATCAAGTTTGGAAGATAGAAGAACGAGCGGAAGAACGATAGTCCTTTTAACTTCAAACGGAGATCAGAGAAGATGAGCGCCAAGAGAAGCGCCAATCCAATCTGCAAGACGAAGTTAATTCCCCAAATTTTGATGGTGTTGAAAAACGCCTCGATAAAGTACGTATCCGTCAACAACCGTGTGTAGTTCGCAAACCCGACGACCTCTTCACCCGGGCTCCCCGTATAGTTCGTGAAGCTATAATAAAGCGTTAAGAGGACCGGATAGATGCTGAATGTCAAGAAGACGACCCAGAACGGGGCGATGAACAGATAGCCGTAACGATCTAGTTTTTTCACGTGTATTTCTCCTTCCATAAGAACCGAGGGGGGAGCTCCCCCCTCGTGTTGGTCATCGTCAGTCTACAACGATGTCTGGGTAAGCGTTCTTCGCTTGTTTTTTGAACTCTTCAATCGCTTCTTCTTTTGACTTTTTCCCTTCTACATACTGAAGGACAGATGCACCATAAAGTGTATCGAGCTGTTGGTCGTATTTCGTGACGATACCTGGTGTGATTTCATCTGCTTCATCGAGGAAGAACTCATAGTTGTTTTGTCCGCCGAGGAACTCATCGCTGAAGTCGTCTTTGATCTTGTCTGTGACCGGGTTGAACGCAAGTACGTCGCCTGTCTCTTGTGCCCACTCTGTCAAGAATTCTTCATCCTGTGTCATGAGTTTTACAAAGTCGTAAGCGGCTTCTTTGTTTTTCGATCCTTCATAGACTCCGAGCCATGTACCGCCCCAGAAGTATGGGCTTGGTCCGCTTGTGACAGCCCAGTCACCTGCAGACTTTTTCGCGTTCTCTTTTAATACAGAGTGGAGACCCCATGTTGGGAGGACGTATGAGAAGACTTGTGTCTCTGTTTCTTTTCCGTTCTCTTTCACTTTGATTGGCTTATCCATTCCTTCGAACCATGATGGTGACCATTCTGGTGCGAGCGCAGTGTATTGCTTCTCACGAAGTTCTTTCGCATAGTCCATGTAGTTGATCTTATCTTCTGTCAAGACGAGTTCGTTTTTATCGTTGACCCACGCTTCTGGGTTTGCTCCTTGTGAGAACCAACGGATCGCACCTTCGTCTGGGAACATCTTGTATCCTTTTTGTTTCATCTTCTCAGCAACTTCGAAGACGCCGTCCATCGAACTCATCATTTCGCCGATTTCAGTCGGGTCGTCTGTACCAAGTACTTCTTTTGCTAAGCTACGTTTGTAGTAAACGCCACCTGGTGTCGTTTGCCATGAAAGAGCGCGAACGTTTCCATCTTTATCTTTCCCGAGGTCAAACACGTACGGGACGTAGTTGTCTGCGATTTCATCGACACTGTATGGCTCGTCCGAAAGGTTTTCCCAATAACCTGCATCAACCCATTGTTTAAGGAATGCGATTTCTCCCGTGAAGACGTCCGGTGCGCCAACGCCACTCTCAAGTGCTGGCTTCAATTTCGTTGGATAGTCCGCGATCGGGACGATAGTCAATTCAACTTTGACACCGTTCTTCTCTTCATATGTTTTAATTGGTTCTTTTAATTCGTCCGTAAATGACCAAACTTTTAAGACGTCATCTTTTGATTCAGAAGCTCCGCCTTCGCTGTCTGAGCAGCCGCTCAAGACGCCAACTGAAAGTGCTCCGAGTGTAAGTAAGCTGACTAATTTACGCATGTGTTGTTCCCATCCTTTTTATAAGTAATAGTAGAAAGCGCTTGCAAAAAGAGGTTTAAAATTATCGAAAGCGCTTTCGGTTTAGTCGAAATAAAATATCGAAAGCGGTTTCGATTTTCTCTGAAAAATGACTTTCGAAATCGCGCTCCCCTCTCCATCCACTGAAGAAAAGAGAGCGACTTCGAAATATCATTGGCTATAAATCACTGTTTGACCGGTGCACAGGATGCCCGTTCGACTAAGCGTACCGGAATGACGCGACGTTCAGTGAGTCGCTCTTTCGCGGTCATTTGTTCAAGTAAAAGTTCTGCTGCCGCTTCCCCGATTTCGTCCGTATCTTGGCGAATCGTGGTCAGTTTCGGCGTGATGTATTGAATCATTTCAATGTCATCATATCCGATGACAGAGATGTCATTCGGGACGTGAAGACCGTGTTCGTGAATGGCTTCGATGACACCGATTGCCATTTGATCCCCAGCCACAAAGACTGCAGTCGGTTGATCGTCTAGTTCAAGCAATCGTTCCATCGCTTGCTTGCCTTCCTCAACCGAGAAGAAACCGGCGTTGACGAGGTAGCCCGGTCGAATCGGAAGGTCCAGCTCTTGCATCGCAAGTTCATATCCTTTGATTCGTGCCGCTCCAGCGTCAATCGTTTCATCCCCAGCGATGTGGGCAATTTTTCGGTGGCCGAGTTCATAGAGATAATTCACGGCGAGACGCGCCCCTTCGATATTATCGGAATAAACGACGCTACAGTTGGCGCTGTCCATATCGACGACGACGATTGGGATGTCGCTTCGCATGAGCTCTTGAACTTGCTCATCCATTCGGTCCGAGCAGATGACGACGATGCCGTCGACCGCACGGTGTTTAAAGTGTTCGAGGTAACTCATGTCACGATTGCGTAGATTCCGCGAGGCAAAGATTAAATCGTAGCCCTGCTCCTCTGTCGCGTGACGAAAACTTTCGATGATTCCGTTGAAGAACGGGTGCTTCATCCCGACTTCGTTCGCCTCTGAGAACATGACCCCGATCGCCCATGATTTTTTCGTCGATAACGACTGGGCATGTGCGTTCGGCAAGTAGTCCATCTCAGCAGCGGCTTGAAGAATCTTCGCTCTCGTCTTGTCACTCACGTCTTTATAATTGTTCAACGCTTTGGACACTGTCGTGATTGAGAATCCTGTTTTTTTGGCTAAATCATAAATCGTACCCATGTCATTCTCCTCTTCCCGAAAGCGCTTTCGGTAATTTGATTGTAGCGTATGGATTTGTAGGAATCAATTCTTTTTCGAGGAAACTTTTTGATTCTTTTTTCCATTCCTTGTTTCTTCTATATTACTGTATCGGGAAATTTTTGTCCTTAATGTGTCCGCGTATACAACCACACGAGATTCGTAAACTTTTGCACCTCTGTTTCGCCCGTCACGCCTTTAAATAGACGCTGGAACGGCTTCAACAATTGCTCTAACACGATTTTTCGAAGACGCTCTTGTTTGAGCTCGAACGAAATCGCATCGAACAAATCACGCTGTTCTTCCGTCATCTCGACATGCTCTTCGATACGAGAAGCCATCTCGATCAATTCTTCGGTTGTGACTAGGTGTTTATCTGTCGTCCCCCGCATTTGCTCGACCGTAACCGGGTTCAAGACGTGCTCCCCTGTCTCCATCATCCGAGCGGCAATCAATTCGACATACGTGTATAAGCTTCGGACGACCTTTTGAGGAGAGTAAGCGGCATTCGTGATCCGGTTCGTGAACAAGATATGTTGTAACATTCCGTTGAAGAGCACCGTTAATTCCATCGAATACGGTCTGACAGCCTCTCCGATAATTTCCGTCAAACGCATCGCAATCCATTCAATCTCATAAATGCGATGTTGAAGAACAAGTTTCTTCAATTCATTCTCGTTTGACGACATGATCGATTCAAATAACGCATGCAAATTCCGTTCTTCGTTCAATTGAATCAATATCGAGATTTGCTCGATGAAGACGTCACGATCTCGTTTATCGCGCCCCATCTGCATCTCAATCCGGCGTTGCCCTGCATCATATCGTAAGTTCTCGAGGATACTGGCGACACAATCCGTCTTCGATGAGAAGTAGTTATAAAACGTCCCTTTGGAGATATTGGCACGGTCGATAATCTCTTGCACCGATGTGTGTTGCACTCCATTTTCGATGAAGAGAGACATGGCAATATCGGCGACTTTTCTTTTTTTCTCTTTCATTCTTACATGGCTCCGTTCTGTCTGGTTTGTACCTTTACTATAGCACCGAAAACCATTTTAGACTAATAGTACAAAATGGTTGCTTTATTTATACAACGGGTATAAAATCATTTCATCAACACTTACCAACACATAACTATTTAGAAAATAAAGGAGCCATCCATATGAAACCAGAATTCCAAAAGAAACCGCCTTATGTTATGCTGGCGGTCCTCTTTGCGGGTGCGTTTATCGCATTTTTAAACAACTCATTACTCAACGTCGCGCTCCCATCGATCATGGTCGACCTCGAGATTGCAGACTACTCGACCGTTCAATGGCTCGCGACAGGCTTTATGCTCGTGACAGGTGTACTCGTCCCGGCATCCGCCTATTTGATCACTCGTTTTTCTAACCGAAGCTTGTTCATCACCTCGATGAGTATCTTCGCCATCGGTACGGCGATCGCGGCCTTCTCGCCGAACTTCGGCTGGTTGTTGACTGGTCGAATGATTCAAGCCATCGGCGCCTCAACAATGGGACCACTCTTAATGAACGTCATGCTCGTCAGCTTCCCACGTGAAAAGCGTGGAATGGCGATGGGAATCTTCGGACTTGTCATGATCTCAGCACCTGCGATTGGACCGACACTCTCAGGTTATATCGTCGAGTACTATGACTGGCGCGTCTTATTCGAAATGATTTTACCGCTCGCCATCATCGGTCTCGCGCTCGCTGTTTGGAAAGCAGAAAACGTCATGGTCCAAAACAAAGACCAGTCACTCGATTACTTGTCACTCGTCTTATCGACGCTCGGATTTGGTGGTATTTTGTACGGTGTCAGTTCAGCAAGCTCGGACGGCTGGGATAACCCAATCGTCTTGGCGACGATGATCATTGGTGCCATCTCGTTGATCGCATTCATTTATCGTCAGCTCCATATGGAAAAACCATTGCTCGACTTGCGTGCTTACAAACATCCGATGTTCGCACTCGCGTCAGTCATTGCGATGGTCAACGCGGTCGCCATGTTCTCTGGTATGATTTTGACACCGGCTTACGTCCAAAGCGTACGTGGTATCTCCCCACTGGATTCAGGGCTCATGCTTCTTCCTGGTGCGATCATCATGGGAATCATGTCGCCGATCACTGGTAAACTGTTTGACCGATTCGGGCCAAAATTATTGGCACTTACCGGATTGACAATTACCGCCGTATCGACGTACATGCTCGCAAACGTCCAACTTGACTCGACCTACACATACATCGTCTTAACGTACACGTTGCGTATGTTCGGGATGTCAATGGTTATGATGCCGATTGTAACTAATGGTCTCAATCAGTTGCCGACTCGCCTCAATCCGCACGGAACAGCTATCAACAACACGGTACAACAAGTATCTGGTGCGATTGGTACGGCAGTACTCGTGACCATCATGAACTCGGTGACACGTACGGAAGCTGAATCATTGATGACAGGAGTCGATCCTGCGACACTCACAGAGAGTTCGATGGGTGCCATCACTCAGCAAGCCCTCTTATCTGGGATTCAATATTCATTTTACGTCGCACTCGGGATGAACCTCTTGGCACTCCTATTGGCATTTTTCGTGCAGCGCGTGGATGTACAGAAGTTCGATGACAATGCGGAAACTGTTGAAGAGTTGAAACAAGCAAACTAGTTTAATTTAAGACAATTTATAAGCAATGGGCGAACCTCACTGAAGGTTCGCCCATTGCTTATAAATGATTTTATTACCCAAGAATGGCAATGCTAATGATACCAATTATGACTTTTCAATCCGCGCACCTACACGAGGTGCGATTTGTAAGTCATGCATGTATGGAAAGGAGGAGGAAATTTCAATCCACGCACCTGCACGAGGTGCGATAGTAGTTCGGAGTATGTCCCATTCTGCGTGGCAGATATTTCAATCCACGCACCTGCACGAGGTGCGATCAAATTGTCTTTCATGGCTTTAGCCGCCGTATCCATTTCAATCCACGCACCTGCACGAGGTGCGATATGACGGTGTTCACGGCGGCTGTGACCTCTTCGTCCATTTCAATCCACGCACCTGCACGAGGTGCGATGGTTCTCGGTTTGGCAGCAGTTACGGTTTTACTGATTTCAATCCACGCACCTGCACGAGGTGCGATTCTTCTTCTGGGTCGCCGTATCCCATCAACTCGCCATTTCAATCCACGCACCTGCACGAGGTGCGATGCCCGTTCTCGAAATCAATCTTGAATGATTGCGTAATTTCAATCCACGCACCTGCACGAGGTGCGATTCTCCTACTGGGGCGAGACGTACTACCTGAGCGCGATTTCAATCCACGCACCTGCACGAGGTGCGATGTGTCGCGTTCAAACACACGAGGTATTCATCGCAATTTCAATCCACGCACCTGCACGAGGTGCGATGGGTGTCGTTCCCGACCGCTACCACTTTCATCTTATTTCAATCCACGCACCTGCACGAGGTGCGATTTCGTCGAGAGTGAGAAATACAGTGATTCGGTGATTTCAATCCACGCACCTGCACGAGGTGCGATTAACGATTCGCTTCATATCACACGACTCCCTTCACATTTCAATCCACGCACCTGCACGAGGTGCGATGACAAGGCAGGAAAAGCGCTTTACGACAACTTCGATTTCAATCCACGCACCTGCACGAGGTGCGATCGCCTGTCCTCGAGACGTTCACGGTTCCTTCCGTATTTCAATCCACGCACCTGCACGAGGTGCGATTGCGGTCAGCGATTCTAAATCCGCAGGCACACCATTTCAATCCACGCACCTGCACGAGGTGCGATACGTTCGCGATTGCTTCCGAGAATCCAAGTAATATTTCAATCCACGCACCTGCACGAGGTGCGATCTTTGATGTAGTTCAACTTGATCCCGTCATCATAATTTCAATCCACGCACCTGCACGAGGTGCGATTGGGGCTTATCTCGTCAAGTATATGAGCAAGGAATTTCAATCCACGCACCTGCACGAGGTGCGATTGGACGAACACGTCAAAGATGTGGGGTTGACCCATTTCAATCCACGCACCTGCACGAGGTGCGATCAGCCTGCTTTGGTGTAGATGTCTTGGATGTGGAGATTTCAATCCACGCACCTGCACGAGGTGCGATGGTGCTCGGTGTGTCATGGTATCAGTTCCAGGACGAATTTCAATCCACGCACCTGCACGAGGTGCGATAATCATGTCCATATGGAGCAGGTTGATTTCTAGATTTCAATCCACGCACCTGCACGAGGTGCGATGCGAACGAGGTCGTGCGATTCGACACACGTGTGATATTTCAATCCACGCACCTGCACGAGGTGCGATATATGGACTGCGTGACAACGTGCAACGCGCTGTGATTTCAATCCACGCACCTGCACGAGGTGCGATAGCCGATTTTAGACAAATCAATCGACTAAAGTAAATTTTTCAGGGAATATTATCCTTTCAAAAGTGATATCATCCAAAATATTATTGATTCAATTGAATCTACAGAAAAAAATCAGTGCGAACCCCTCTAGAAAATCATGTTCACCTTAGCTTCGCACGAATCGAAATCATCCCGAATTTCAAAAAATGAGAGGACCTTCCAAATCTAAAGATTCTTTTACGCCCACATGCTCAACTTTAGAAGCATGATGATTTCCTAATCGATAAAACCGAAGACTATCCCGTTCAATGTCTACAATTTCTTTTAATCGTAATTTCAACGATGTAAATTCGGTTTGATCGACTATACATTCGAATACACTATTTTGCACGCGTTGCCCATACTGTTGGCATACCTTGGCCACTTGACGAAGACGTCTCGTCCCGCCAGGTGAAGTTGTATTGACATCATAGGTAACTAAAACAAGCATTTTTCATTCCTCACTTATACAAGAAAGATGGGTATTCCTCTAAATCACCACGCAAATACCTTGCTAATAATAACGCTTGAGCATAGGGTACTAACCCCCACATCATCTTTTCTTTTAGATAGGGATGTTGAATCATTTCTTGTTTTTTCTTTTGCCAAGATGACAAAAATACTTTCCGACCTTCTTCAGTCATTAGGATTGCACCGTTCTCTTTTTGAACAAAATGTTTGGATTGTATCACTTTTAAGTTGATTAATGAGAGGACGAAACGATCTGCATAAATCCCTCGCAACTCTTCCATCAAATCAAGCGCAAGAGAAATTCTTCCAGGTCGTTCGCGATGTAAAAAACCAACGTACGCATCTAACCCTACCGATTCGAGTGCAGCGCTACAGTCTCGCGCTAATAAACTGTAAGCAAAAGAGAGCATCGCATTGACGCGATCGAGCGGTGGTCGCTTTGAACGTCCTTTGAAGGTAAACTCTTCTTTTTGTTGAAGGATCATGTCATCAAATAATTGATTATAGTGAACAGCAACTTTTCCTTCGAGACCTCGTAACCTTTCTAAATCATCGCACTGACGAATTTCAATCAATTTATTTGATAAGTATTTTGATGTTTCTTTAAATCGCTCAACATCAATACGCATCGGGTAATCTCGTGTAACGCGCTCCAACATCCATTTTTGGTTGTATACTTTACCAAGAATAAAATTCCTCGCTACAACGGCGGACCGACTCTCACAATCTGAGAGTCGATATTGCGTTTTACGCAATACTACGTTCCCTTTACTTTCTCCAATGACACGGGCTAAAAATCGTCCGTTCTTGGTCATAAATGTAATCGGGACGTTATGCTCCGCACAATATCCCATAAGCGCAGGACTCGCACCGGTATATCCGAAAGTAACGATTCCTTCGAGGTTATGAAGAGGAACTCTTCCTAGAACTTCATCTTCTTTCCTTACTAGTACATTACCGCCATCAAGTGCAAGATATGCATCTGACTGATTCACAAAAAGCGTATTTAATAATTTTTTCAATCTTTTAGCCTCCTCTCCAAATATGTTGTTACACTTTCTCGAACCATCAATTCAGGTAAACAAATATTTTGAAGGGAGCAACTTTTGCAATGCGGCCCTGTTTTTACACGAGGTGTATAGCGCGTTCGATAATAATCATTCATCTTATTTACAATCTTTCTTACTTCATCTTTCAGCGCATCTGACAGCATGACTTGATGCCGATGTTTTGTCTCATGATAATAAAGATAACCTTCATCAATCGAGCATAAAAACATCTCTTCTAGACAAATAGCTTGAGCAGCTAACTGCAATTCGTCTTCTTTCCCCACCTTTGGCTTTCCTCTTTTATACTCCACAGGGATGGGGCGATACAGACCAGGGGTTCCATGCAACGAAACCCCTGTCGGATGTTCAACAAATTCAACCACATCACATTGACCGCTAATGTTTAGCGATTCCGACTTGACTGCCATTCCTCTAACAGTCAACTTATCTTTTCGCTTCTCTCGAACATAAGGATCATCGGCTTTTTGATGTAAATGCTGACCTTCCACTGTACGGACGTTTTCTTCCCACTGTTGTTCAATATGAATCAGTGCCCATTGTCGAGGACAAAATTGAAAGTGCTGAATTCCTGACAACAATAAATAGGAATCATCTTGTTTATAGTCCATCTATCACTTCAGGTTCTAATCCATCGAGTGGAGTGACTTGAATGTCGTAATCCGAAAAATCTTTTGGTTCATCAGTTGTCGGTCGCACTGTAACCGAACGATGAACTTTAGCGGAAGAGTACTGACCTAGTTTCGAGTTATGTTCCCACCAATATACTTTATGCACTTCCATACTTCCTTCAGGGCGAGCCGAAGAAGCATCGTTTTCAAACAGCGATACTAGTACCTGTTTTAATTTTTCAGCGTCTTCTATCGTGAAATTCGTCTTTTCAGCAAGTTGAGTATTAATACTCCCGTTCAATACGTATAATCCATGATCTACACGATGCTTCATCCCCATTGTATCTGAACCACGATCTTTCCCACTTTCAGAGTTCACGCTTTTTGTAATTTGCATACTTGTCACATCAATCGGAGCAACACTTGTGGCTGTATGGATAGAAACCGGACCTCTAACACCAATTGACACCCCTGATTTATCCCCTTTAAAAGCGAATACTTGTCCGAATGAACGTACATCCATCCAAGTGGCACAAGCTTCTTGGGCAAACAATTCACCCATTCCTTTTCCTTTCATTAATTTCTTCAAATCCTCATTAGCTTCTGCACGCGCACGCAGACTATCAAACTCATCAACACGACGATCGTTCGATTGCACGAAAATGGATTCGCCCATATCTTGTAATCGGTTACGAATTTTCCGTTTGATGGCCACATCAGAAATTTCACCGTAACCGTCGTAGTTTTGTCGTGGGCGGTTACCGTTCAAGGGATCTCCGTTAGGATTTGCTTTTGACACAGATAAAATGACTGTAAAATCGATTTTGTGATCTAACGTGTTCATACTTCAACACTCTCCTCTTCTGATGGGTTCACTACTTCTTTCTTTTGATAAAGGTCATGACGTTGGCTATAAAAACCTAACAAATACCGTTCTGACAACGGCTTATTCGTGAAGTCTTTTGGATCAATTTGTGAACCTACCTCATCGATTTGACTATTGATGTAGGTGATTTTCCCACCTAATTTCGCCTGATAAGGCTGAAGTGCACTTTGAATCGTTAACCATGTCCGAGCTGGCTTTTGAGAAAATGCATTCATGTATCGGATGGCATTAGTGGCACGATTTTCACGTTGTTCTTTTAGCGCCTTCCTTTCTAAGTAGTCAGCAAGTGCCAATAAGCGTCCAAATAAATAGTCACGATCTGTTGATTCACGATCTAAAGCCACATTCATCCCTTCTTTCTTATTAATCACTCCACAAGCAATCTGTAGCGTTTTTTCCCATTCCCACTTCTCCATCCCGACCGGATTAGACGCTCGTTGCATCAAACATCGTCGAATATCATCCGGAATTCGTCTCTCATCCACGACCGACGGTAGAAGACGCTCAACAGTCGCTTTAATCAATTGGTCATTCGCATGTGTTCCATATGCCATCGTCGCAATATCTTTTAAAGCTGGCGCACCAGTAAAAGTACGAATATTCCCTTCCTGATCCTTATAGGTATACTCCCATGGATTGTGCGTATGCCATCTCTCTAGTCGTTCAAAATAGTGTTCTTGATCAAAGGAACGATAATACAGAATAGCAAGTCGGCCTGTTGTGGCAGCATCCATCATCAAAATGTTTACCTTTTGGCGTGGTAACACTCTTTTGTATCCGAGTAACGATTCAGAAAAAGCTCTAGCACCTTCTAAATTCGTATCTGTTTTGCTTGCTACTTCATCTTGAAAAAATGATGATAAAGAAAACGTTGATTCAATCGCGTTAGGTAAACGAGTTTCTTGAACTCCCCAAATCAAAAAGATACGTTGATCAATTTTTATTCCTTGCTTTAAAATCAACCATTTTAGAGCATTATGAGCTTTTTGCGATACTTCATAGCTAATCGTCGCCGCCTCTGTCGCTTTATCAAATCGACCTCGAAATGTAAATCCGCTGCTGTCATTTGATGAAATCAACTTCGCTTTATCACCTGCATTTCGTATCTTATTCGCATGTTTTGTCGTTCCTATTGAACGGTTTCCTGTAACAAAACATAAGCTCGACTCTCGTTCTTTACTTTCGTAGTAGGAGATAAATGATTGATAGAATTGAGCATCATTCCACGTTTCTTTGTTCAACTCATTTACTGAATGCACATTAAAACGAATGAAAGCTCCTTCCACACCGCTCGAAATAACAGAATATATGTCTGGTTTGTCGTCTTTTCCATCCCACGTCCATTTCAGAGTCCCGTCATCATTTAAAAACAGTTTTTCTGACATTACTAAATCTTCAATCAGACAACCTTTTACCAAATAGTTATAGATACTCTTCAAGCGATCGAAACCAAATGGAGATTCGGACCACTCTTTTAAGTTACGAATGTACGCACTATATGCATTATCGTTTTTATAACTACCACCATACTTCTCGTAGTCTCCAGCGACGTAAGGTAATTTGTCATGTAATGGATAAGGAGCAACTACGATCCCTGCTCGACCTGCGGAATCTTCTGTACACGGAATCAATGTGTTTCCCTGTCCTTTAGGAATTACTTCCGCAGAATGAAACTCACCTTCGGGCGTAATGTGGACCGTGATATGTGCCGTTTGAGTAGTATGAGACACTGGTAGTAATGTAAATGTCTGTCCTTCCCAACGAGTACTGAGTTCCCCGACCTCGTCAAGATGCTCATTATATGTTTCGTATAGCTGTTGCCACACGCTCATAAAATCACCTCCTATAGACTTTCATATGTTAATTCCACATCTTCAATGTTCATTTCCGAAAATTCTTTCGGCTTCATTTTTTTAATCGATTGAATTTGAGAACACTCTTCTGGTCTTAAAAAAGTAATCACTCCATTTTTCATTTCCGGTTTCCACAAACGTACCGCTAGTTCGTCAACTCCCGTTTCATCAGGATAATTAAACCCGTGTACCATCGTCCCAAAATGAAGATCAACTCCATCGTAAAAACTATCTCCTTCGTCAAAGTGAATCGGCTCCACATATGCTTGACACTCTCTTGCTCCAAGGAAAATATCACGACGTCCGCCTGCTTCAAGTGAACGTTTTAGAATGGCGTAATGTTTTCCTTCGTTTCTATCAAAAGCTAAATCAGGGCGATGTTCATTAAATTCAAAATGTGCTTTGACGTGATAACATACGTCTTTCAAATAGGTGTAATGGGCTAATGAATTACCTCCTCCGTACTCAATCGGTCGCATCCCTTTTGACTCCATTTTGATTGGATTCATAATCCGAATCGCATCGACTACCATGACAATCGTCGGTTTCCAATAAATCGACTCAACGATTCCTTTGATCGCTTGATAGGTTGGTATTTGATACGACATTTTTTCACCACCTAACTTCGTTAAAGGGTCGGTAAACAGCGCATAGTTCCCGTATACTTTAAATTCAATCGAGTTTCGCATGACTCTCTCCTTTCGGTCTAAAACATCAAATTTTGCATCTCTGAATCTCGGGATGGATTCAAGCCAAACTGTTTATCATAAGCACTCTCATGTAAAGCAAGTACTTGACCATCAAGTAACGTCATAAGACTGTCTGTTTGCTCAAGACTTTGAATCTCATGAGCATATAAACCGATGGAATATTGTTGAGATTCTTTTAGCCATTGTCTTGCTTGTTCCCAACTAATGTCGCCATTCAAATGGGCAATGAGTTCTGTCCCTTGTTTCGTGTATGGAACAAGTACATCTGTTGTCGCTTGGTCGATGACTTGAAAGTAATCAGCGACCATACGATGTCGGGCGGTCAATAATGGTTTGTTCACATCATTAATTTTGCTCATTTCAAATAGCATAGGAGCCAAACATTGACCAGTTTTTATCGGGTAATCCAATTCAGATTCACGAACCTGATAAAATTCTGTGAAATATCTTCTCATCGCAGCTGGTGAGAGCAAGTTACCATCATAAGCACCCGAATCTCTTTTCAAATCCACTATCATCCGCTTTACAATTTGTTGTCCTTTTTCAATGTCAGTTAATTTCGATACATCCTCCTCGATATGATTGACTACATAAACTGTGCTGATCTCTAATTCACCATGGCGGTTACAACGACCGGCGGCCTGTGCAATGGAATCTAGTCCTGCATAGGAACGGATAACACAAGGGAAGCTGACGTCCACCCCAGCCTCAATCAATTGTGTACTAATACAAACTACACATTTATTTGCCTTCAATCGCTCAGTTATCCTTTTCAAAAGATCTTTACGGTGAGCCGCACACATCGAAGTGCTAAGATGAAACAACTCTTCTTCCTGAAATGTCGTTTTTAGTGATTCGTATAACTTTCTGACAACTGGTTTTGTATTCAAAATAACGAGAATACTCTTATGTTCAGCTGCTCGATTTTGAAGTAATACACTTAGTTTTTCCGTGTCATACTCTTCTACCAACACTTCTAGTTCTGTTCGTTTGAAAGAATTCGATACCATGGGAAGATTGGAAATAATCTCACCATCGTTAACAAGTCGACGTTTAACAAAATCGAGAGCCGGCTGTGTCGCGGTACATAATAGGACACTTGAGTTCATCCCATTTTTCAAATAATTTAAGGATTCATTGAATAATGACACGCACTTCGTCGGGACTTTTTGTACTTCATCGAAAATGATGACTGCGTCACTTAGATGATGCATACGCCGCGTGTTTCGATTTCCTTTCGCATAAAACGTATTCAAATATTGAACCATCGTCGTGAAAATAATTGGAGCATCCCAATTGTCTTTTGCTAAATTTAGTTTTGCTTGGAGATTGATTTCATCATCAGAAAAATCATCTGATTGAATTACATTAGAATGATGCTCAACAACTTCTTGTGTGTTTAAGACATCGCGAGTAACTTGAGCGTTTTGCTCGATGATTGTGGTGAATGGAACAACGTAAATAATGCGTTGTTTGTTATAAAGAATTGAATG
The DNA here is from genome assembly GCF_018255795.1 of Exiguobacterium sp. PFWT01. Classification (GTDB taxonomy): domain Bacteria; phylum Bacillota; class Bacilli; order Exiguobacteriales; family Exiguobacteriaceae; genus Exiguobacterium. The sequence continues at coordinate 2,481,892 of NZ_CP073755.1, forward strand.
ATGGAGTGCGTATCTGAGACTAGCCAGTGTTTTACCGCCACCTGTCGGAATCGACAAGGTATAAATACCACTTGGTTGCTTGGCATGTTCCCTACATTGATCGGACATTTGTTGTCTTAACAGATTAATCGGTGTATCCGAGGACTTCTTCCCTAAATGAGAAATATAATCTTCTAACCGTTGCATATACACTGTAAAGTCACTCATAAGAGTGTATTCTGGTTGATTTGTTTCAAACTGTCGCGTATTTGTTCGATCGGCATCTAACAACACGCTAAATATAAACTTGGTCAAGAAAGTGGAAACCGATGTGTTCTGGCCTACTTTTTTAAAGTATTCGAGCATTTCTAAATGAGCTGATTCAACATATCGATTTAAATCAGACTCAGACATCACTTCATCAAAGAAGCGATATTTACAGAGTTCATATTCTTCAAGTGCTTTTATTTCGACTCGTTTTAAAAACGGAGACTCTTCTCCTGATACATAGTCATGCAGATTACCATGATGTGAGATGATTGCGTTGCTAACTATTTCTGCTAGCAATTGCTTCGTTACACTCGTACCTTTCAACATGTCAAAAAGCAAACGCCCCCCAGCAGTCGCATGATCGACTTCTCCACGAGTTACTTTTTCTCCAGCGGTAGCCCTACGTATATAATCTTGAAACGCATCACTATACTTTCCTAGGTCATGCAATAAAGCAGTCAGACCACAAACTTTAGAAATTCTTAAAGAGTCCCCCCACTTTTCGGCAAGTTCTTGAGCATCCAACAGGTGCTCTTTGACAGTTTGAATCGCATGGTCAGATGATCGAACGTGTGCAATGTAATCCACTCTCTCACCCTTTCTTTAGACCTATTATTTGTTCAACACGTTAGGGCTCAATACCTCTTCATTTTATTACATTATTTTACTTAAGGTGGGTACTTTTTCTTATTAGGTTTTGTTTCTACACTTTAATGTAGATTTACTAAAATCCACAAAAAACCGAATCGCATCGCAACTCGGTTTCTTCACGCGCTATTTATTTTTTTACTGTCACATACACTTCCAGCATATGATTGATTTTATCGATATCATACGCCTGAACACCTTTTGACGCTTCTTTATACTCTTCATGTTCTGGATGCGTCGGATCGGCCAGAATGTCTCGAATCATCTGATTTCCTTCCCAACCGCCAACGCCTTCGTGAGGCGTCTCTCCAACCCACTCCGTCACAGTCGGGTATGGATTAGGATAATCTTCAATTACTCCTTCAAACGCTAGCTCGTGCGTCCAGTCTTCTCCATAATCGTACGTGTAGTAAAGAACCGGATGCTTCTCAATGATTGTTGGAAGTTTAACATTTTTCATGTGCCTTACTTTCACTCGCTGTAAACGGCTCAACATAAGACGCTCAAACTCGCTCAATTCTGATTTACTCTTTAGATAGGCGAGATGTTCTTTGTGATCATAGACCTCATCAGGGAAAAGGACGAAGCGAAACGTCGGCTCTCGAAGATCGTCTTCAAATTTTGCCAAATGTTCATCATCCCACCACATCACTAGTTGTATCGCATCATGGAGTCGCTTGAAATTCGTTTCGGCCGGAATGACAAAACGACGCCATATCGGTTCATCTCCATCCATTAAGCTCAATTTAAACTGGTAGGCTCTGTACACATTATTTTCCCCCTATTTCTTTATACGTTTACTATAAACAAGAATGAATGTATTCGGTACACAATAATCATTATAATAATGGGTCAATCTTACTTTTTAATGGTATTATTTCTCAATGGATAGGATTCGTTTAGGAGGGTACATATGATGAAAAAATTGTTTAGCTTAATGATCGCATTTCTGCTGATCACATCTTCTCTTCTCTCGACCGCATCAATCGTTGAGGCGGCCCCGAAGAAGCAGAATCGTGCTATTATGGGAGTATCGGCTTTGACTCCGCAACAAATGGCGGATTACGTAAAAAAGAAGAATCCTCGTGATGTCCGACTCGCAAAAACGTCTGTCGAAGATTTGGCGAAACTCTTCGTCATCATCGGCGCTAAGGAAGGTGTTCGTGGGGATGTCGCATTCGCACAAGCATTGAAAGAGACCGGTTATTTCCGTTACGGTGGCGATGTCCTTCCGAAGCAGCATAACTACTCTGGAATCGGGACGACTGGAAATGGTGTAAAAGGTCACTTTTTCCGTTCCCCACAACAAGGGGTGACTGCTCAAATTCAGCATCTAAAAGCATACGCTTCAAACGATGCACTGAACACGAAACAAGTCGACCCACGCTTCCATCTCGTCAAGCGAGGCTCTGCAACGACGTGGCCATCTCTTCACCAAAAGTGGGCCATGCAGCCGAAAGGAAATTACGGGACCGAGATTCTTTCGATTTATCAAGAAATGTCGAAAACACCAAAACGTGTCGCTAAAGCAAAACGATGAGGAAATGTAGGGGTGAAAGAACGTGACGTGCAAACAAGTTAGACTCGCGAGCGGAATCGCATTATTCGTGACCGGCGTGATGTTGTTACTCAAACGCTAATGAGCATTTCGGACAATCGTCCGAGTGCTTTTTTTATGGATGAACAAAAAGCCATGGCACTCTATAAGTACCACATCCTTCGCTAACGTTTATATAACTCAATGCCCCCGATACTTCCCGAGTGCCTGCATATTTAAGAGATACAAGACACCTGCATAGAGAATCAATCCGAGTAAATACATCCAAATTCCCGAGAAACCACTTCCGTAAATCATGACTTCCTTGATCGCTGTCGCTCCGTAGAAGATTGGCATGACGTAACTCAAGTTCCCGAGTCCGTATGGAATCAAGTCGAGCGGGATGAGTCCCGAGAAGAACACTTGCGGGATGATGGTGAACGGAATCATCTGTACGACTTGTAGTTCCGATCGGGCAAACACCGAGATGGTCGCCCCAAAGAGCACCGCCGTACCCGCCATGAGTAGCATCGTCAACATGACCCACGCCATATTCCCGAGCGAAGACAGACCGAGCACATAAATCGAATAGAGCACGATGAAAATCGACTGGACGACCGCAAACATCCCGTACCCGAGTGTATATCCTAAAATGACTTGCCCTCGCTTGATCGGAGTCATCAACAGTCGTTCGAGCGTACCGCCACTCCGTTCTTTGACGAGTGCCATCGCCGATAGGATGAACACGAAGAAGAACGAGAAGAGGGATAGGAAGACAAACCCGAACGAATCGAACGTCGACTGTCCTTCTTCCCCGTAGACGAATGACGTATCGATCTCGGCTGCGGGATTGAGCGTCGTCAACGCATCTTGAATCTCACCAACCGCCTTCGACGACTTCGTCGAAGGTTCACGTAACGTGATGGTCGTTCCTTCTTGATTCATTTCAAACACGGCATCGACATGTTCATTGCCTTCGATATATGCTTTCGGATCGTCGAACGATGCCTGCTCCACTTCGAGCGTCTCGTCTTCAAACGCATTGACGAGCTGTTCGGGTGCATTGTCATCAAGGACGACAGTCGGCACGTAATCCGAGTCCCCGAGTAAGAAGTAGACGAGGGTCAATATAAGAAGTGGCGCAATCAAAATCAAGGCGACGCTTCGTTTATCATTCAACGTCTGAAAGATGACACGCTTCGCTAAGTTACGCATGGTCACCCACCTCCTCTTTCCCAGCAATCAAGAACAGTTCTTCGACGCGACCATTCTCGGTCTGATCGAGTAAGTCCTGCACATGGTCATAGGCGATCAACCGTCCGTTGTAGACGAGCGCGGCACGGTCGCACTCGAGCACTTCATCCATGACGTGCGTCGAGACGATGATGGTCGTCCCTTCCCTCCGAATCACCTGAAACTGATCCCAGATTTGACGACGTAAGATCGGGTCAATTCCGACTGTCGGTTCATCAAGAAACAATACATCCGGCTTATGCAAAATGGCGATAGCCAAGGACAAGCGTTTCTTCATCCCACCTGAAAAATTGCGGACGAGCTTATGCCGGTCGTTCGTTAAATCGACAAGGTTGAGCACTTCGGTGATGCGTTCTTGGAGCGCCTTTTTCCCTAACTTATAAATCGACCCGAAGAAGGCGAGGTTCGCTTCGGCCGACAAGTCTTCGTACAAGCCATCGTTCTGCGGCATAAATCCGATTTGTTGGAGCATGTCCATGTTTGGCATCTTCGTTTCGCCGATGTGGACACTTCCTTTGTCCGGTGCGAGGGCGCCGATCATGAGTCGGATGAGGGTTGTCTTCCCCGATCCAGAGGGTCCGAGCAAACAGCAAATCTCTCCGGATGGGATGGTGAAGTCGATGTTGTCGATGGCGAGCTGGTCACCGAACGACTTGTCGACGTGTTGCAGTTGAATGTTCATTTCTGTCACTCCTTTTCGGCGCCTCATCGTGTATACTCAAGATAATCGACACCGTGTTGGTTTATTAGTTCAGTATAGACCCCGTTCACGGTAGCAACAATCGTCAATATCGGGCATCGTGTCGGTTTTCCGACAGATGGTCTGAATGTGTTGAGGAAAAGGAGAAGTAATATGGAACAAACCGATTTACGCGTCATCCGGACGAAGAAATTGATCAAAGATGCCTTCTTCAGCCTTATAGAAGAACGGGGATTTGAAGCCGTCACCGTCAAACAGTTGACCGAACGGGCAGGTATCAATCGGGGCACCTTTTATAGCCACTATGTGGATAAGTTCGAGTTGATGGAGAAATGTGTCGATGAAATTTTTGAGGAAGCCGAACAGAAGTTGATTCATCAGTTGCCGCACATCTTCGGAGACGAACGGACCGACAACTCGTACCATTACCTCATTCCGTTCATTCGCTTCATCGAAGACAACCAAATCATCATGAAGCCGCTCCTCGGACCGAACGGAGATCCGACGTTCCAGGCAAAGCTTCGAAAATTTATGCAAGCTGCCTTGTTTCAGCGCTCGCCTGTAACCTTGTTTAATCCGGATAAGATGCTGGTCCCGCCTCCATATCTCGTCGCCTATCTGTCTTCGGCTCACATGGGCGTCATCTATGAGTGGTTGAACAATCCGTCTTCGGAAGAGACAGCGGAAGACATCGCCCGGATTATCTATACGATCACCTATGAAGGACCGCTCGTCGCTGGTGGTGTGAAGTCAAACGAATAGAGCCTCCCGCACATACTGCGAGAGGCTATTTTTATGAAACGCGAACGTGCACGTGCAAGTTCCCATTTTCTTCAGTTGTCGTCTGATATGCGTTCTGTACTGCCTCAAAATCATGCCAGGCGATGCGGTATAACTTTCCTCGCATCCCTTCAAACTCGAAGGCGAGATGTTGTAAATCCGACATACCTAGGATCCGGTCAAACGGTCCACCCTCGCCAGTCCATTCCAATTGATTCGCCGAATCTTTCAATACGAGGTCGAGTCCATGCATCACTTTTTCTTTGATCAATTGTCCATCCGCCGCAACACGCATCCCGTCTTGAATATCATGCATCCGACACGATTCGATCTCATCAAACGGGATGGTGATTTCATCGCCGTTCGCAAAGTGAAGCGTGATTGTTTTTACGATCATCTTAGATTCCTACTTTCGTTCAGTCTCTGTTCCCTTACTATACAAAACTTTTTCCGATTCAGGGATGACATCTTTGTGGATGTGGCAAATCCGTAAAAGCATGTTCGTTTCATTTGGAAACGGGAATAGAAGAGGTAGCACTCATTCTGTTTTTTGAAAATAACACTTCGGAAAGGCGGCGAATATATGCCATCAGTGGAAAAGTCGGTCATCGTCATCGGCGGAGGGCTCGGCGGCTTGTCAGCGGCCATCTCACTCGCTCAAAAAGGTTACGACGTCTCACTCTACGAAAAGAACGATCACATTGGCGGGAAAGTGAATCGTCTCGAACAAGACGGATTCGGTTTCGACCTCGGACCCTCGATTTTAACGATGCCTCACATCTTCGACAAACTGTTCCGTGGAAGTGGGAAACGCATGGAAGACTATGTGTCCATCAAGCGGCTTGAGCTCGAATGGCGCTCGTTCTTCCCGGACGATACCATCCTCGACCTTTACCATGACCTCGAACAGATGCAGCGAGCAAACCCTTCCCTCTCTCGAAAAGATATGCAGGAATATCGTGAACTGTTGAATTACGCAGCGCGCATCTATAAGACGACCGAGAAGGGATACTTGGCCGAAGGGTTTGAATCCCCATTAGAAGCCGTCATGAAAACGGGCATTTTCCCGACCCTATTCGGATTCGATTTGACGTCGACGATGTATAGCGCCATCAAGAAACGGATCAGTAATCCGCACCTTCGGGACATGCTGTCGTATTACGTCAAATATGTCGGGTCGTCTCCGTATAACGCACCGGCCGTCCTCAATATGATGATTTACATGCAGTACGCCCAAGGCTGTTGGTACGTCGAAGGTGGGACCCATAAGCTTGCGGAAGGCTTGACGAAGCTCGCCGAAGAGATCGGTGTAAAGCTACATACCGGCGAAGGCGTGGTTCGTGCCCATACGGTGAATGAGAAAGTGACCGCCATCGAGCTCGAAGACGGACGTCTCCGTTCTGCTGATTATTTCGTCTCGAACATGGAAGTCATTCCGTTCTATCAGAAGATGGTCGACGCGGACGAACAGTACGTCGACAAACTCGTCGATAAATACGAACCGGCAAGTTCCGGATTCGTCCTCCATCTCGGGGTGAAAAAAGCCTATCCACAACTGGCACATCATAACTTCTTCTTCTCTGAGAACCTACATGAACAGATGGATAAAATTTTTGAGAAACACGAACTTCCGGACGACCCGACAATCTATCTCGTCAACGTCAACAAGACCGACCCGACCCAAGCGCCACCAGGACACGAGAACATCAAAATCTTGCCACACATCCCGTATATTCAAGATGAACCGTTCACGGAAGAAGAATATGCCGCCTTTGAAGAGCGTGTACTCGACAAATTGGAACGGATGGGGCTCGATGGTCTGCGTGAACATACCGTGACACGCGACGTGTGGACGCCGCACGATATCGAGCGGACGTACGGATCGGACCGAGGTGCCATTTATGGAACGGTCGCCGACAAGAATCGGAACGGTGGCTTCAAACATAAGAAGCAGAGCGAACTCTATCACAACCTCTACTTCGTCGGCGGAACCGTCAATCCGGGCGGTGGCATGCCGATGGTGACGCTCAGCGGTCAGCAAGTGAGCGACAAGATTGCGAAACGTGACAAAGTGAAGTGATTCTTTTTATCCCTCATGTTCAATGAGGGATTATTTTTTGAAACTTTTTCCAATAACCTTCCGTATATTGAGCTACGATACAAACAATCAAATAGACAAACGGAGGAACAGGATGCATCAAATCACAAGTTATTTCTTTATGTATGCCAAAGTTGTCGTCACGGATAAAGTTCCATTCATTTGGACATTCGTAATCCCACTCATAATCGCCTTGACGCAGTCATTTTCAGATATTCGCCAAGCAACGACAGCGGAATACTACCCAGGGCTCTCTTATTTCTGGGTGTATATTATTCTTGCTACATATGTGAACGGTGTCGGTGTAGAACTCGCCCGTATGCGTGAATACGGACTGATGAAGACGTACGTGATGATCTCCGGGAACAAACTGACATACGTCATCGCCGTCATCTTGGCACAGCTGTTGTTCGCTTCCATCAGCCTGCTTTTATTCACGACGGTCGTCACGCTCGTTCACGGGTTCTTCTCGTTCAAGTTGATTGCAACGTCTCTACTCGTATTGATTGGCAGTATCCCGTTTGCGGTTGCCAGTGTCGCCATCACGGCACTTCCAGTGAAAGTATCGAGTCTCGGGACGTTCGCGAACATACTGATGTTCCCACTCTTTTTACTGGCAATCAAGTCACCTGATCAATGGTTCAGCTTCCTCAACCCGTTCTACGCGCTTCACGAATTCGCGCTCGGGTTGTTGCATCTGACGACTCAAGTCGACCTTTCGTTCGGAGTATGGGCGACAGGCCTCTCTGTACTTGGGTATTTCATCATCGGCGCGATTGCGTTGAAACGCTTCAGTCTCGTCTCACTCATGACACGCTAGGAGGTTCTTATGCACGTAAACCAACTCACTTATCGCTATCCGAAAGCGACGCGTCCCGTGCTCGATGACGTATCATTCACGTTACAACCGAATAAGCTGAACGTGTTGATCGGACAAAACGGTGCCGGGAAGACGACCCTGTTTGATTGTATGACGGGTACCCTTCCTGTTGACAAAGCGTCACTCGACCTCGTTCCGACGACGGACATGCTCTATTTGACGCAACTCATGTATAACCATCATGAGTTGACGGGCAAAGACTTCGCCTACTTCATCGGACGTCTGTCGCAGCGTCCAGACTTCAAGAAACTCGAGTCTTATGTGAACAACCTTTCGACGTCTCGAGAACAAGAACTATTCGAACATTTATGGACGATGAAGCTCGGAAAGATGTCGGTCGGGGAGAAGAAATGGCTCTTCGTGACGCTCTTATCTTCAATCAAACGTTCCCTCTATTTATTTGATGAGCCGACGAGTGGGGTCGACCCGGCGTCCCGCATTCAAATCATGCGCCGCCTACAACGCCTCGTCGACGAGGGCAAGACATGCCTCATCTCGACGCATCAGTTGCATGACTTGGCTCAACTTGATGCCCACGTCATCTTCCTGCACGGCGGACGTATTTTGTATGAAGGGGACTTCCAGGACTGGCTCAAAGAATCTGGAACGACCGACCCGGATGAAGCGTTCGTTCGGATGGTCGACACACCACTTGATGATGTGGCGGTGACACGATGAATGACTCGTTTTGGGAACGACACCGGTTCACATTCTATACAATCGGCATGGTCGTCTGCGGTTTTCTCATCTCCATGTTCTCATAAAAAAAACTCAGCCTCTGACGCTCTGTCAGGGGCTGAGTTTCTGTTTACGATGTGCTTGTTGTAACTCCCGATTGGTCACATGCTCCGGGTCCGCTTCACGTAATTTACGGTCCATCGGCACGTACAAGATGAGAAGCGGAATGATGCCAATCAATACGACACCGAGTAGTTCTTGCATCGAATCCAATACGATCCACGTGAGGAAGGTGAATACACCAAGTGACACAAACATGGCGACGATGATGAGAAATTCCCGACGAACGAGGCGTTGGTATTCCTCGTCTTCGTTAAATGTACGTAACATCTTCATCCGTCGCCACGCTTGATAGAGCATCGGCAGTTGGGCCACGAGGAAAGACAAGGCAACCGTCGTCACCGTGATCCCGTTTATGACCGAAACAACGAGAAAGAGAAACAGACCGATGATGCCAAATATTGCGCTGATTCCTCGTGCGTCGAAATCCTGTTCCACCATTTTGGGGAGGCGTTCTTGTTTATTCATCACGCTTCACTTTTTCGTTTTTTCCGTTGCAACTGGACATGACCGAGTTCGACACCCGTCACGTGTAACGGGTCGATTTCTTTTAGCTTGCGGTCGATTGGAAAACTGAGAATCAACAGAACCATGATTCCAATAAATGCAATGATAACGAACGTGAACAATGAAATCCACTCAAGCTCCGCACTGGTAATCAGTATGAGAACAAGTAATGGCGAGGTAAGACCCAATAAAAATTCAGATCGCACGAGTTGTTGATACCGTTTGTCTTCGTTAAATGACAGTAATAACTTCTTGCGGTGCCATGATTTATATAAGGCAGGAAATTGTCCGAAAAAAATCATAGCATACAACAAGAAGACGTTCGTCGTCCATATATAGAAGAAGGTCAAGACGATGGCCCCAACCAATGGAAGGGTCAATTGTTTCTTTCGTTTCTTATCATCTTTCAACATCTGTTCTAATCTAACTTCATGGTCTACCATCGAATCCCCCTCGTGTGTTTTCGTTAATCATATTTACGAATCGTTCCAAGATTAAGTTTCAATCCGGCTCAATCCCATTCTCTAGGATGTATGTCGTCTCTTCATAGCACTGCTTACTGTATGCATCATCACGTTTCAATAACGAACTGAAAAATGCCTCAATCAACTCTTTCTGGCGCAAACGACGTGAAATGATGGTGCTTTGAATCGTAGAAATTGCGGTCTCTCGCAATGTATCGTCATCCATCCATGTGAGAAGCTCCACGACCAATTCTTTAACATCGAGAACATCTAGTGAATTTAACCAAATATTCGCACCAAATGTTTTTTCACTCGTCACCTCACTGTAAAGTAGATTCTGTGCATAATCTGACAGCGTCTCTCCTTCATTTATTCCTACGAATGAATCCGTCTCGATGACGCTTAGCGCTTCATTGAATTGATCAAACGAATCGAATAGCACATCGATTTTTTCAGCCGTCGTATCTAATAAAGCAATCTTAGGAATCACCCCATCGCGATAATCGAACATGAGGAAATAGTGTCCATCGCCCGTGAATGCAATCAGACGTTCATCCTCAACGCCCCACTCTTTCAAAAGGTTTTTTGATTCAACTAGTCCTTCTCGTAAACTCATGCCCATAATGGAATCAATCACAATCGTATCGTTTAGCCCGTTTAGGATCACGGATAATTCACGTTGCTCGATGAATCCTCCATTTTGAGTTCGAAGCAATTGAATATAACTTTCCGGTAATTTCACGCCAAGTTGTGATTCAACTTCTCTCACAATTTCTTCTGTCAGATCCGGCAATGTATTCGTATGGTCAATTTCATCTCTCCAGACAATCACTCAACGCTACACCCCTTTTTATTTTCGATTCACGAGTCCCAACAAACTCTCGACCACGTGCTCGTCATCAATCTTTAAAATCTTCCAGTCGACCCATGACTCGAGAATGAGGCAACCCGCAATCAGCATCGCACAGCCAAGGCTTAACGTATCAAGCGATATGTACTTCAGTGCATAGAGCGCCATCGTCGATATGACACCAATCAAGAGGATAAACTGAATCATGCCTTTTAAATAGATGAAGCGCTGGTACGTGGATGAGTCATTGAACTGTAAAAACAACTGGATTTTATGCCATGTCGCTACCAGAAGCGGCATGAGCATCGCCGCACAAAAGATGAACAGGGATAGGCTCATTCTGGAATCATTGAACAATAGCCAAAGCGCCGTCACTACACCGATGATGATCACTAGTAGCGGACCCTTTTTAGTCCATGCTTTGTCGTACAAGTATTCCATTCGTTCTTCACGTAACACCTTACACACCTCCAACAGTAAAAAACATCCAATTTATCGATATCTATATCTTAACAATTTATAAGCAAACTTTCGAGGTTTTCCCATTAAAAAGGAAAAAGCATCTGACGATTGTCAGATGCTGATTAATTTGAATGCCTGCGAAGGAGTCGGAATAAAAAGATTCCAATCATCGTCAACAACCCTAAGTTTAGAATTGTCCATCCCATGTCCATTACTTGTTGCATAAGATTACCCCTTTCATTCTATTCTTCTAATTTATACGCGTCTTTCTAAAAAAGGATTCGTTCAAAACGTGGAACTTTTTTAACGTTTAACTCGCTCGGTTCACCGACGCGCGAGTTGGCTTTACCTTCCCACTCAACTGAAACACGAGCACCCCACCGACAATCAAGACAATCCCGACGACCGTTTTCCATGTGAACGGGACGACCGTCAAGCCGAACCATCCTAACGTATCCCAGAGGAGCGCGAACAAGATTTGAGACACCATGACAATCGAGAGGGCGTAACTCGGTCCGAGCCGCTCGACCCCTTGTGTCACACTCATGACGACCCCGACGCCGAGGATTCCACTGAACCAGAACCACGTCTCCATCTCTTCTACTCGGAACAAGGCGCCACCTTCCTGAAACAGACCGATGAGTAGCGATGCCAAAAATCCGAGGCCAAGAACGAGTGTCGTCGTCGCCCATGCCCCGACACGCTTCTTGACGTTGGCGTTAAACGTGTTTTGCACACAGACGAGCATCCCGCCGATGACAGCAAGCATCATCCCAATCGCCATGATCCTCCCCTCCTATTCATAAATGCTCTCCCCGACAATCTCTAACAAGCCTTCCCGATCGACGAGCGTGATTACCCGCCGATTTCGTTCAATCAATCCTGCCTCGACGAAACGCTTGAGCGTCCGGTTCACATGGCGATAACTCGTCCCAATCAAATCAGCGACATCCGTCAATTGGTCGACCGTCGAGCCGAGTGTTTGGTCATTCGGCGTCATCGATAACAGATAACTCGCCAAGCGCACTTCCACGGGATAGAACAAATTGAAGCTGAGTGATTGTGATTTCCGTTCAAATTTTCGTGTGATCTCTTCTAATAAATAGTGTAACCACGCAACATCGTGGTGGGCATGACGAACCAAATCCTCGAACCGAATGACAAGCATTTCGACTTCCGTGACGGCCTCGACCGTATTCAAAAACGGGGTCCGTTGAATATATTCGATGTCCCCAATCAAATCGAGAGGATATTTGAAGGAAAGGACGAGACGTTTGCCGGTAGCGGAAGTATGGGAGACGCGAATCTTCCCTTTTACTAAGAAACGGAGATGCTCCGCTTCATCGCCTTGCGTACAGATGATGTCTCCCGGCTCGTATCGGACAAGCTTCAATTCTTGTTGCGCAGCGACAGGCAAAATGTCTAATTTGAACTGCTTCACATACGCCTCGACCATGTACGTTCCCCCTACCATTTTAATAAAATGACTCCTGCGATCATCATGAACACCCCGAACAACTGCATCCCGTTCAACTTCCGTCGCACCATTCCGAACCAGCCGCGCCAGTCGATGACGAGTGCGAGCGCCAACTGTGCGATGAGAAACAAGGAAATCGTGAGCGTGACCCCGAGCTCGTGGACGGCCGTCATATTACTGAACAAGATGATTGCCGCGAACGCTCCGCCAGATAAATAGAGCGGGTTCACGTGACGCATCTCGATATAAGTGCGGTCGCGGAGCACCAGCATGACGAGGAGCGCGACGACGAATCCAGTGAATTGTGTCAACGTCGCTGCTTGCCACGTCCCAATCTGTGAACTGATTCGGGCGTTAGCGACACTTTGCAACGTGAGAAAGAATCCCCCACTCATGGCGAACAGCACTCCTCGCATCGTTCTCCCCCCTTAAGATAAACGAATCAATACAATTCCAATCACCATGACAACCAGACTGACGAGTTGTACCCCGGTGACCGGATTTTTCTTCGCGCCGAACCAACCGAAGCGGTCGATGAGCAAGCTACCGCATAACAGTCCGACGATGACGATGATGACAGCGATCCCTGTCCCGACAATCGGTACGATGAGGACGTTTCCTCCGATGAAGAGCGCCCCGATGATCCCACCGAGCCAAATCCACCACGGTTGACCTTTCAGTTGACCGAGCGGAACCGGTTGGCGTGAGACGAGTAAAATGAGTAAGAGCGCCAAGGTTCCGACAACGAAAGAGACCAATGCCCCTTTCAGAGCCGATTCGAGCACTGTTCCCAAATAGCCGTTAATGGCCGTTTGCGTGGCACTCATCATCCCAGTGAAAATCCCGAACAGTCGCCACAGGTTCAGATTCCTAGTGTCCGTTTCCATGGAGACGACCAGTTTGCCTCTTCGGCGGTTGAGCCAATCGGATAAGGCGACCGTTCCGATGACTCCGAACAAGACGAGCACGACTCCGAACAAACGAAGCGCCGTAATTGGATGTTCTACAGAATTGAACCAACCGAAATGGTCAATCAACAACCCCATCAAAATCTGTCCAAAAATCGGCATGATAACCGTCTGGACACTCCCGAGTCTTGGGAACAGCAAAATATTTCCCGTTAAGAACAAGACCCCTAACAGTCCGCCAATCCACATCCAACCCGGACCTTCCTGAATCACCGAGCCGTCAAATCCGAATGACTGTCCGGTCAATAAGAGCAATAAAGACAAAAAGATCGTCCCGACAGTAAACGATAAAAAAGATGCAACGAACGGTGAGCCGACCACCTGACGCAAACGTGAGTTGACACTCGTCTGCATCGGCAATAAAATCCCAATCGTCAATCCAATCAAAATAGCTAACATGAATGTCTTCCTCGATTCTACTAGTTCTGTGTACATTGTCAGCTTACGCCTCCGTACTGAAGAAGAAAAGGACCGATGTCCTCAAACAAAAAACGAACCCTTCTCAGGTGTTCGTTTTGGACTCATGGAAGCGTTGATCGCGTGCTTCACGCAATTCTTTCCCTCGTACATGATGCGCATCGAGCGAGTGTAAGTTTCGATTGATGACGTAGGGTGCCAGAATCGACATCACACCGATTCCGAACAACCCGGCAATGGCGACGACAGGAGACAACGAGTCGGCATAATAGGCAGCCAATAAGCAGATGGTCAATACGAAGCAGAGCCACTGGATGCCAAAGTCTGTATACACCAACCGTTGATAACGCGTATCCTCGTTAAAGGTCAGGAGCAGTTTTGTCTTCCGCCACTCGAAACAGAGATACGGAAAAAAACTGATGAAGACGAGGAGTGGAGCGTAGAGTTTGGACTGTGTGGCAATCACGAGCGTCATCACGACCGTCGCGATGGCGACGCCCCACCCCCAACGCCAATGACTGTCATCCTGCTCCAGCAATTGTTCAATTCGCTTTTCTTTCGTCAGCATATGTACTCCTTTCATACGAGCGGTAATGCTTTGTCACCTCATCTCGTGTTGGTTGCTCCGGGTCGGCTTGTCGCAATTGTTGGACGGTCTGATAGTGCGTCCATGCTAATATGACGATGCCTAGACCGAAGATGATCCATGCGACAGGTGCAATTTGCAGACGACTGAAGAGAACCGCTGCTGTGACCGCTCCAATCCAGTAAGAATAGAGGCGATACAAACGTTTTGTCAGCAAGATGCCTCGACCCACCGTGAAAATCTGTAAGACACGTCCTTCTTTGATCGTCAGCCTTATGAGTAGGACAGCCGTGAGGACCGAACCGATTCCCCATATCCACCACGTGTCAAAACCGAGCACAAAACTGTTACAAAAAATGAGGGCTCCCGTGAGCCAAAGGTGGAGGGTTTGTCGTGACTGCCGATATCCTCCGATTACTTGAATCCGTTCTTTCTTTGTCATGACTGCTTACGACCTTTCCTTGAAATATCATCTAACGTATGTTTCAAATGTTCCCGGTTTGCCCGGGTCCACTCGCCCGATGTGACGTGGTGCTCATCAAGCGCGGATTGTTTCCGGTCAATCCAACGTGGAATCAATATGAGACACGGTCCGCCGATCAGGAGCGTCCAACTCATCCACGGTAAGATATCGATTCCGTTGAAATGCAACCCAATCAAAATCATGAACCAGATCAAACTCATCAACATGACAGAAAAATCGATACGCAATAGACGATGATAGCGTGTCGATTCGTTGAAGGATTGCTGTAATATCATCTTCCTCCATTCAAGCCATGTCGTATAAAGAAGCACGACACCGGGTACAAGAATGCTATATGGACTCCATGTCGAAAGAAAATAGATGGATACGCCTAGCATGATTACGCTCACGATGATGTTGAGACGAGTATATCGTTTCTCAAACTGTTCAATCTGTTGAAATCGCTCTGCTTTGTCCACGGTATCACCTCAGTCTTTCACGAAGTCGAGTTTGATTTCGCGGCGCATCGGCTGTTCTTCGTCATACTGCGGCATCTGTCGGTCGAGCATTTTCTGTGCGACTTGCAATAAGATGACCCCGCCTAAGAAGACAACGAAAAGCGACCATGCCGGCCAATTAATCAGGACGATGAATGGGAAGAGAATCGCCAACAAGACGAGGAGTCCCATTTCCGATACATATTGCCAATCGATGATGCGCTTGGCTTGTTCCACACTGGTCAACTTTCTGACGAAGCGACGTTCTCGTCCGATTGCGAACAACATGCCTGCCAATGTGACCCCTAATGGAATGATATACTTTGACGCACCGTCAGACTGCAGCGCAAGAAAGACAAACATCCCAGTCAGACCTGCCAGTCCCATTCTCCAAAAGAGCCAACGCTGTTGATAACGATAAATCGTATTAATCCGTTCTTGTTTGTTCATCTCATTCATCCTTTCAGAATCGTCGAATCTCGCGACGTGTCGGTTGCTCCGGATCGAGCCAGCGGATTTGTTGATCGAGCTTCTCTTGAGACCATAAGATATAAAGCAATGTCCCACCGATAAGAACCGCTGGAATCCAAGACCATTCCATGATTCGAATGGCTAGCGGATTGACGAGTCCTAGCAATGCGATAAAGAGGAAGTCCAGATGATACTGCAATGTCACGACACGTTTCACCTGATCTTGCTCCGACAATCGACTGATCGCCTCTGCTTCATGCGAAAGGAAGTAACGAGTCGCAAGTAACACTCCGCCGATAATGGCGAACCCAACCCAAATATTCCCGTCCGTTCGTATTAAAAAGTAGACCGCGAGAGCAGCTGGAATTGCTAGAAAAAGTCGTTGCAAAAGTCGCTTTCGATTTGATTGTTTAATCATATGTAATCGTTCTTGCTTATTCATCTTGATTCACCTCTTATTCCACTATACGGGATGAGCATGAGAAAAGTTCCGTTATTTTACATTTTCGTACCAAAGTCATGTTTCTTGACGATATGAACTTCTCGTCTTATAGTTTAGTTAACTTAACTATATTTTGAAGAATGAAAGTAAGAGGTTATTAACATGGGTTTATTGAACAATTCCCGATTTATGTTTATCTGGTTATCTGGAATGACGCTCACGCTCGGGTTTTCGATTTTCTTCTTGAGCGTCTCTTGGTTGACGATCGATGTGTTGAAGCAACCAACACTTCTCGGGATTATCTTGACTGCGGTCTCGTTGCCGCGTGTGGTCATGATGGTATTCGGCGGTGTGTTCGCCGACCGATTCCAAAAGAGTCGCTTGTTATGCTTAACAAATATCGGACAAGGCGTGTTGATGTTAATTGTCGTTGCGCTCCATTTTGCTGATGCGTATTCGGTGACAGCCCTCTTGATCATCTCCGTATTGTTTGGTCTTTTAGATGGCATGTCTTACCCGGCACTGTCATCACTTATGCCTTCAATCGTATCAGGTCAACAATTGCAACGGGCAAATTCCCTTTTCCAAGGGTCGCTCGAGTTGATGTTCGTCATCGGTCCGTTCCTTGCAGGAATCCTACTGACGTGGGGAAGTTTCGGTCTCAGTTTCGGCACGTCGGCTGCATTGATTTTCCTCTCCGCGATTTTGATCATGCCACGTCTGATTCAAGACAATATTCCCGAGGTCGCTCCACTCTCAGCGAAAGATGTACTCCTTGATTTGAAAGAGGGCATTCGTTACGTATCGCAGACACCTGTGTTACGTAGTGGGACGTTCGCCATTGCCATCGTCAACTTGTTCGTCATGGGACCACTCATCATGAGTATCCCGATTCTCGTTGGTGCGATCGGAGGGACAGCATTTGATTTGAGTATCATCGAAGGCGGGCTCGCTGTCGGGACATTTGTCGCAAGCTTCCTGATTCTATTGTTACGGTCGGTTCATCGTGGACGCTTCGTCTTCCGCGCCCTGTTCCTGACACTCGGCGCCTTCTTCCTCTACACGCAAGTCCAATCGATTCCGCTTCTCGCGGTCGCGGCTTCTATGAGCGGATTTATGATTATGCTCGTCTACTTGCCGACCGTCACCATCATGCAGGAACAAAGCGATTCTGACAAAATTGGTCGTGTCATGAGCATCATGTCGCTCGCCGCCTCAGGCCTTGAACCGATTGCGTTCGCCATTTTATCGGTACTCGTCGCCTTGTCCGTACCAATTCAAACGCTCTTGCTGGCGTTTGGTATAATCGGATTAGTTTGTGGTGTCCTCTTATACCTCCGGAGCGAAACGTTCCGACAGACACCGTAAAGAAAGGATGAATGACACGTTGAATGAAACACGAAAGCAACAAGTCCTCACGATGTATCGCCAAATAGATGAGCTCGACTTGCTGTTCACGAAATATTTCACGGAACTGAACGAATTCGAGTTGAGCTATCAACAAGAACAGATGCTACTTCTCTTTAAACGCCAAAAGACGTGGACGACGACAGAGATTGCGACGAAGATGTCCATCTCCAAAAGTGCCGTCAGTCAGGTGCTCAAAGTGCTCGAACAACGTGACTTCGTCGCGCGGGAAAAGAATCCTGAGAACCTTCGAGAAAGCTTCATCCGACTTGGCCCGAACGGCCTGGCGTACTCGAAACAAATCGATGCGATTGAAGAACGCCTCGCTGAAGAGATGTTCTCCGTCCTCGAGGATGACGAGATGAAGATGATCAACCGCTCGCTCGCGTTGATGATTCAGAAATTCAAATAAAAAAGACAAATCGCCGCTAGTCGGACGATTTGTCTTTTTCGTTATACCAACCCTTGTACGATTCGATTCGCCGACCGCAATGCCCCTTCGATATGTCCCCCGAACTGCGCATCCGTCTCCGAACCAATCAAATGGAGACGGTCTCCGAGCTCAATCGGACCGTAAGCCGGGAATGCCGTGAGCGGCAGGAAGTCGTCAGATGTCGCTGTCTCTGATTCTGTCGACCAGTCCATATAATGAAATCGCAAGAAGTCATTCGCTTTCGGACCATACAGCTTCTCCAGTTGTTCGATGACGCGCGTCTTTACTTGTCCTTCTCCTAACGCTTCCCGTTCTCCCGGTGACAGACGGAAAAATCCGAACAGCGCACCTGGTCCATCTTTCAGAGAAGCGTCATGAATCTCTTGAAGTGGACCGACCCAGCTCATCCCAAAGCCAGACAGACCTTCTTCTCGCCAGAACGGTGTCTCGTATACGATGAGCACTTTCGCCTGAGAAGCCATCCATGTGGGAGTCGTTTTGAGCGCTTTTCGCGTTTGCGCTGACAATGCCGGTTCAATTGCCACTTCCGCAACGAGACGAGGTGGAATCGCAAGGATCACGTCATCCGTGTGATGCACCGAACCATTTTGAAACGTCAGTTGGACTCGGTCCGACTGTCGGTCAATGGACGTGAGGCGATGCCCAAGCCGAACGATGTCATCGGGCAACTTCGCATGCAGAGCTTCCACCAAACTCGTCATCCCACCGACTAGACGCTTGGATAAGACGATGCTTTCTTCCGGTAACACATGTCGTTCCGGTGCGATCGTCGTTTGACGTTCGAGCACCATGTGTCCTGTCGTATGTTGAACAAATGACTCGAGTCCGATTGTATCCACGAGTTCAGAGATGGTCTTCTCCGTATCCGGCCAATACCATGTCGGTCCGAGGTCATAGCCGTCCTTCGTCAAAATACGACCACCAACTCGATCACGTGCCTCAAAGATGATGACGTCATATCCATTTTGATGAAGTTGGGTCGCAGCATAAAGCCCGCTGACACCAGCTCCAATGATGGCGATTGATTTCATTGTAAATTCTCCTTTGTCGTCCGTCTCTCCTCGATTATACTGAGTTAGATGATTGTATCTGTTCTAGAAAGGACGACATCAATTGAAAAATATGTTCTATTATCTCTTATTCCCTTATATCGTATTGATGCGCATCCTGTACCGATTTATTCGGACAGAGAATGGGATGACTTGGGCGATGTGTCTTGTCTCATACCCCCTCTGGTCTCTATTTTTATTCGACATCATTCAATGGTCGATTTTAGTCGAGTCTGTGATCGTCCTTTACGTAACAAGCGCTCTATATGTACCACATTTTTTCTTTGACACGGATGTGAAACGAAGACGGCCAAATGGTTACATCCCAATTGAGGAACGGCATCATTAAATCCAATCGATTTCATTCAAATAGTCTAGAAGCTGTTGATTTGTGATGTCATCTTGTCTCAACAGTGCTTCTCCTTGCGCTACTCGCTGATCTTCCGGGAAATAGAGTTGTAGAATCGCCAAGCACGCTTCTACAGTCGTCGCAAAACTCTCATCTTTTACGTTGATTGTTAAATACCAACCTCGGATGACGCGCTTCACGATGGAGCGCTTCTCCAGATGTGACATCTGTCCACGAAACAATTTCGACTTGGCTGCTTCAATCGAAGAAACCAAGTCCTGGTTCAACGCCTCACTCACACGATCATCCGGCTTCATGTGTGGGAATCGAGTTGAGACATCTTCCCCGTCCACACACGTACAGAGATGTCGTAACCAAAAGCCCCATTCAAAACGGTTCGCCGGATCCAGTGCCATATCCAGACGCCCGATATCATAATCGACTTTGATGACTTCCGGATGTTCCGTTAGCAATTGCTCTGTCTGTTCCACCAATTCCGTCGCATCGACATCCTCATACACGAGTACCGTCAAATCGAGATCCGATTGTCCAGCAACAGCCGTCCCGCGCCCGATACTTCCATAAAGGTATATGCTGTGTAGCTGTTCATCGAATGCTTCTTTCACCAATTCGATTGCTTTAAAAAGGACAGTTTCAAACTCAGGCTGCACATGACGGATGGACGTTTGGTTGATGACGTACCCCGCCTCGTCCGTACCAAGTCGGGTCGGCCGTTTCATAGATACGTACCGACTCGTTGAAATGTAGTAAACGTCATGATGTATCGAACTCCTTTTTTTAGTTTATGCATGTCGGATTTGAAATGCCACGGTTCCCCCTTTCAAACAGGTTATATTTGGAAGTATAATGAAGACGCAGAAAAGGAGGTATGTGTATATGAACTTCATCATGGTCTTATTATTCGGACTCATTTTAACCGTCTTGCCAATCGCTGTACTAATCATCGGTATTTTGTGGATTCGCAATGTCGTGGCACGTTCTGAGAAACGAGCAGACGAGCAACTTTTTATGGAACGTGAACGCTCGAAACAGATACAAGTATTGATCGAACGTCTCGACCACATCGAACAACAATTAGATTCAAACGCAAAACGCAGCTGACTTAAGTTAGCTGCGTTTCGTCTGATCACACTTTCCATTCAAACGGTTTAGACCGAATGAGTCCGAGCTTATGCCCGATTCGCCATCCCATCCCTCTCACTCGGTCAAACCATTTGTCACCGCGACCGACGAATGGCATGACAGCTCGAACTTGTGTGAAATCGACACGATGAGTGACATACTGATATGTCAAACCTACTGAAGATTGATTCGTTACAATCGACTCACACCACGCACGATCAAAAATGCGCTCCCATGATTTCCGAACAACTTCAGTCGAAAAATATGAATCCTCAAAGTCATCATACTCGTCGTCATAGTTTTCAAAAATATATCCATTACCTAAGACGATATGCCAATATTGAAATTCTGATGCTAAGATTGCTTCATCTGGAATCTCAACTGTTAAGACAACCCCTTTTGCACCTTGATCAATATGCCCGTCACTTCCTAAATCGGGAAACTCGTCCCAACACCAGATCGGATAGTTCCCATTCAATGAGATACCGATACGCTTCTCGTATTGTTCAACCATCCAATCGTAAGACATTTTAAAATCCTCAAAATCAGGATCCATGAATAGTGCATGTTCTCCACTTGCCTCAAGATATCCCTTTTCCAAAGCCTGATGCCACGCAGCTTCATGCTGGTATGTATAATAAATTCCCAATGCCTTTCAATCCTTTCATCGTTACTCGTCTGCTATTTTAAAAGATTTCAGCAAAAGAACTACGATAAAAAATTACCTGGTCATATTATATGATGGGTCTTAATGATACGGGTGAAGATAGATTAATCAAAGATGAGGGACGACCGTATTCCATCGATTCGTCGATGAACGTCTCTAATGTGCGCACGTTTTCCGTTACAACTTTGACGAGGTAACTATACTGCCCGGCTAAGCGATGACATTCGATCACGGACGGCTGTTGACAACAAAATTCACGGAACGCCTCACAACGATGGGTGTCATAAAGAATAAAGGCGGTCACGTGTTTGTCCATCTTTTCGGGGTTAATGACGGCCCGATAGCCAATGATGACTCCGCGTTCTTCAAGTCGCTTTACCCGTTCGGTCGCAGCAGGCGTAGACAATCCAATCTGTCGTCCTAATTCGGTCATCGAGATTCGGGCTTGTTGTTGCATCAATTCAAGAATATGACGGTCTATTTCATCCATTTGGCATTCACCTTTCAAAATAAAGTGAAACGGTACATAATCCGTTCTTTCTTAAGTCATTCGCTGAAACTTCCGTCAAACCTCTATGTATCTGTATTCCTCCGTTGCATACACTTGAAGTAACCAATTCAAGGGGGAATCAACATGCAAACAACAGTCGTTCCATTACTCATAATCGATGTCCAACAAGCCTTTCACGATCCAAGCTGGGGCAACCGCAACAATCCACAATGTGAAGAGAATATCGCACGGTTGATTGAAGCATGGGAAAATCATGATCAACCGATCATCTATGTCCAACATGTCACGAACGTCCCAACCTCACTCTTCTATTTCAAAAAAGACGGTTATTTGTTCCAAGACTTCATTCAACCTCGTGAACAAGATGTCATCCTAACGAAACAGGTGAATAGCGCCTTCATCGGAACGGACCTACAGGAACGACTTGAATCACTTGGTGCGACACAGATGGTCATCACCGGATTAATCACGAACCATTGTGTCGAGACGACCGCACGGATGGCAGGAAACTTAGGATTCAACCCAATCGTCGTCTCTGATGCGACGGCGACGTTCGACCGTCAATCGATCAGTGGGGCATGGATTCCCGCAACGGTCATCCATGATGTGTCGCTCGCTAGTCTAAATGAAGAATTTGCAACGATTCAAACGACGGAAACAATACTCCAATTCATTCAACAAAAAGAAGTACAGCCCTTCTCATGAAGGCTGTACTTCTTTGATGTCATCTGAAGCGCATAAAGCGAACGCCTCAGGTATTCTTATCGATGTCGTATAAGACAAATCAGAGGGCGGTCCACGTATGCAAAGTTATATGTCGTTCAAGTAATGGTACATAGTATTCTCCTTTTCCAATATATTTCGAGTGCTTTCAATCAAAATGACCAACTTTCCCCCGACTGTATAATCGATGGGTCACATGAGACGCATCGATTTGCTTCAATTTGCGGTCGAGGCTCGTGGATGCAACGATACCAAATAAAACGAGACTACAAGCCAACAGCAATCCCGAAGCGTAACCTTCTCTAAATAAAATCATCATACTCAAGAGTGTAAATAGTACAATCATTCCAAAACCTAGAGCAAACTCATACCAGACGAGCCGTCGATATCGCACGCTTTCGTTAAATGTCAAAAGAGCATTCGTCCGAAACACAAGCTTGATACACGCCGTGACCGGAAATAAGATGATGAACCAAGTCATTTCGGCTAATCGCTGATAACCATTCCAGTAAAACAGAGCACCACTGAAGACAAACAAGAGCCCTACTTGAATCGCAAGACGGGTCGAGCGTTTTGCAGATGCATACATATGGTTGAAGCGCTGTTTCGTCTCACTCATCCACTCACCTCACGACATGACTTTTCGTTTCATCTGTTTCCAGTGTACAAACGCATTCGCAAACCAAATGATCGCCAACAGCGGGAACATGACGTTCATCCAGTTCGAACGTTCTATGTGGAACAAAGGAATCGTAAGAAAGAGAGCCAAGTTCAATATACCTGCTCCAAGATACATGAAAAATAGTAATCGGTAATTCGATTTCATCGTGAATCCTCTGTACTCAAAACCGGATACTTCACTGCATTTTTCACAAGCTTGTCTTCAATCGCTTTTGTCACATCGATGTCAGCAGCATGTGCGAACGTCAGCGCATAAATTAACACGTCTGCCAATTCCTCTTCCATCTCCGTCTTCTTCGTCTCAAGCGCTTCTTCACTCGACACCCATTGGAATACCTCAAGGAGCTCACTCGCCTCAAGTGATAACGATAACGCCAAGTCTTTCGGGTTATGATGGAACGCCCAGTCGCGCTCATCTCGAAATTCAATTACTTTATCCATTAATCGTTGTACTTCGTTCATATACTCCACATCCTCACTTTTCATATTTAATCATGTTCCCCACAGTAAAAACTCCACGTCTTACATACTCTTGAATCAACCGAATGGAAACCTCTTCTGATAACTCCTCTAATTCAAGCACTTGCTTCAATTCTTCATGAAATGAAATCAGCGTCGGTATTTTGTTTTCAAACTTATACGCCTTCTCGAGTCGAATCAGAAAAAATGAAACATCATGTCTCTTTTCGATCGGTAAGTCATGCTTTAATAAGACATATTCTAATTCAGTTTTTAACTGATTATGTAGTGTTGAATCTTGCTCAATCACTCGAAGTAGAAGGGATTGAAGCATTTCAACTTGAGATTCTAACTCGAACATACGTGTTTGCATCTCTTCGAATTGCTTATCCATTGAATAGAGTCACTTCCCTTCACTAATTCGTCATACATTCTATTTTACCAAAAGATGTAACTTTAATGTGTGATCATCTTCCTCTTAAGCCCTTCTCTGTAAAATGTTATACTCCAACTAAAAAGGGAGGGATTCGGTGCTTACTTTCCAAAACGTCTCGGTGCGCCAACAAGACACACTCATTCTCGAAAACATTTCATTTACGATCCAACCCGGTGAGTTGGCGGCTATCCACTGTGGCGTCATTTCCCGAGAAATCATCTTCGGTCTCATCAGTCAGGAGATCTCGACATATACCGGGAACATCGACCATGCTTCAACGCTGTCCCTCTTCTCCATCCGGGACGGTTTATACGACCGGCTCACCATCGAGGAGTATTTGCACTTCACCAAGCGCCTATATGATTCAACTGACTCGGTCGACTCGGTGATGCAGCAACTCCAACTCACGACTTACCGCAAGCAACGCCTCCACCGTCTCAATCGTTCCCTTGTCAGACGCACACAGTACGCCGCGCTGCTTCTCCAGGACCGTGACCTGTATGTGTTTGAAGAACCTGACCAAGACGTGGACCAAGAGACACGCCACCTTTTACGCGATACGTTACAGACATTGACGTCGAGACAAAAAGCCGTCCTCGTGTTGACAAGCAACATAGAGAGTGCGCTCTTCATGACATCGACCGTTTATCGGATCGACCATCGTCACTTACGCCTGTTAGACGTGGAACCAGAAGAAACGGATGAGACAGACATCTCATCTGAGGTCATCCATGTCCGTTTCGAAAAAATCCCGACGAAAGTGAACGAAAAAATCATCTTACTCGATCCTCCTGAAATCGACTTCATCGAAAGTCAGGACGGACAGTCGATTTTACATAGTCAATCGGATCAGTTCCCGAGCGTCTTCACGATGAACGAGCTCGAAGCGCGTTTGACTCCGTACGGTTTCTTCCGCTGCCATCGGTCATATCTCGTAAACTTACAACGTGTCCGTGAGGTCATCACCTATACGAAAAATAGCTTCAGTCTCGTCTTGGATGATTCAGAGAAGACAACGATTCCGTTATCCAAGACAAAAATGGCAGAATTGAAGACGATGATGGGGCTCAAATAGTCTCCATTCACAGTTCTATTCGCTTTATTCAACTCCTGATAAGCGCCATTTATCGCCATTCGAGTGCGGTCTTTCCCCATTCCTTATACGATAGAGGCAAGCAAGACGACATCGACAAGGAGGAACGGGAATGGAACCAATCATTCAAGTGAACGGGTTGAAGAAATTGTTTGGGAACGAGGAAGCATTACATGATGTGACGTTTACAGTTGGAAAAGGAGAAGTGTTCGGCTTCTTGGGACCGAGTGGTTCTGGAAAGACGACAACGATAAAAATCTTGACGTCACAACTCGCACAGACAGCCGGGGATGCCACTGTCTTCGGTGTGCCGGTCGCTGACTTGAAACAAGAACAGTACCGCAAACGCATTGGCGTGTTGACGGACAATAGCGGTCTCTATACACGACTTTCTATAGAAGAGAACTTGAGCCTATATTGTGACCTTTATGATGAACCAAAGACTCGGATCGATGAGGTATTGAACATGGTCAACCTCAGCGGGGAACGGAAGAAGCGCATCGACAAACTCTCTAGAGGGATGTTGCAACGGGTGACACTCGCACGCGCCCTTCTTCATGAGCCAGAGTTACTGTTTCTAGATGAACCGACATCGGCTCTCGATCCGGTCAACTCTCGACATATCTATAAAGGAATTGAACGGTTGAAGGCTAACGGGACGACCATCTTTCTGACGACACATGATATGCAGGAAGCGGAAGAGCTGTGTGACCGTGTCGCTTTCTTACATCAAGGGTCGATTCAACTGCTCGATGCCCCGAACGTATTGCGCAGGAAATATGCGACGGGATCGATGCGAGTCGAATTGAACAACGGTCAGACGCATGAAGTGACGCAAACCGACGAAGGCGCGGATTGGCTCCACAAACAGATGCGTGCTAAAAATATCGCATCGATCCATTCCAACGAGCCGACACTCGGCGATATCTTTATCGAAGTGACAGGGAGGAAATTATCATGACTTTTTCAATGAAACGCGCACTCGCCATTTTCCAAAAAGACTACAAGGATCTGTCTCGAAACTTGTTCGTCTCGTCGACCTTGATCATGCCACTCTTCTTCGCTGTCTTCTATTCACGAATCGGTGACGGCGGCGTCGATATCACGTACTTCGTCATCAACATCACGTTTAGCCTCGTGGCCATCTTCGTACAATGTGCGTTGATCGCCGAAGAGAAAGAGAAGAACACGCTTCGCGGGCTCATGTTGTCCCCGGCGAGCACGCTCGACATCTTGCTCGGAAAGAGCGCACTCACGTTTGTGACGACGATGATCCTCATCGTAGCCTCATCATTTTTGATGGATTATGCCCCGCAAAATCTGGCTGTGATTGCCCTCGCGCTCATCGTCTCGACATTCTTTTATATCGGGATCGGAACGATGTTCGGCTTGATGACGAAGACGGTCATGGAAGCTTCACTGATTGTCATGTTGCCGTTCTTTTTCTTCTCGTTCTCACCGATGTTGTTGCCACTACAAGACCGTTTCGCTATTATCGGAGTGCTTGAGTATTTACCGAACGTGCTCTTGATTGATGTGGCTCATCAAGTGGAAGACGGTGCGAACTTCGGTGCCGTCGGGCTAGAGCTTGGGTTGCTAACTGCTTGGGCGCTTGCTGCATTCGTCGGTAGCGTCGTGATGTATAACCGGAAACAGACGGATTAAACAAAGACGGAGCGACGAATAGAATCGTCGCTCCGTCCTTTCGTATATACTTCGTACACCAATCAGACTTACGACGCTCAGTCTTTTTTCGTCAGCAAATTAGTAAGTGTTTTTCTCACTTCTGGATTTTTTGCTAATGCTAATGCGGCACCACTGACTCCTGCTATAATCGATGCTCCCATCCATTTCTTGAACTCCGAATCTTTTTGAAATGACTTGTCTACCATGCGTTCAATACGATCATTGAGTTTGTCTCTAGTTTCATCCGATAGGTTGTCTTCTTTAAGTTGCTCAGCAAAGACCTCAATCGCTTTATCAATTGTACCGTACACTTTATCTTGCGATTTTGAACCGACTCCCCCCATGTTGCTAACGGCATTTATGACGTCTGGGGTATGCTTCAACATCATTTCGTATTGTTTAAAAGGGATGTCATTCATATCCTGTTCATCTCCCATAAGCTGTTTTGCAGATTGAACAATTTCTCCTTTTTCACTCATCACTCTACCTCCTAGTATGATCTCAATTCAAAGTTACGGTACGCATCGGTCCTAATATTCGACAAGTCGTGATACTGAAAAAAACGGTATGGTACCTTTCAATTTTACATGTTATACAAACGGCAATGCCTCTTCATGTTCTGTATTCGCATTGAGCAAGCCACGGTTATGGAACGTTGAACTTAAATCTGCATAATGCGTCGTGATTGGCAGTCTTGTTTTCAATAGCGAGTGGACGTGCATGAACGATAAGCGATAGACATCCGTCAAAATGGCTTCAAACGGCAAGGTCGTTGTCTGTTGGACGACTTTGAGTGGTTTTGCCATCCCGACACGCACATGAGGGTTGGTCGAGAGTAGATAGCCCATACGTTCTTTTGTATAGCTGAGCCCCTGTGAGGTCTTCCATTCTTTTTCATGAATCGCCATCCGTCGATTGATATTCTTCAAAATTTCCACGTAGTCGAATTGAATTTCACGCGGAGATAGAATTGAATCAATAAGAGTCAAATCTTCACGCCCAAATCCATCTCGATGGAACGTGATATGCTTAGGGGCATGTCCGTACTGTTCTTCAAACGCATGAAGGGTATCATAGACAATTTCCCGCATCGTCTCAGAACTGATTTTCTCCCCCGCTTCACTTGTCGAGAGTGCTTTCTGCTTGATCATCGTCCCGTCTTTCCCAATGATTTGAATGATGCCTGCTGCATGTTTACCATTCTCATGACTTACGTCTAATCCGACAAAACAATCCGAATGGAGTGGCTCACCAAGAATCCAAGGTTGTAAACCTGCCTTCACGTAAATACCCAGTAGAATGTTGTATAGCGTGTCCTCAGAATTCAATACACGGTCATGTAACTCGACGCATTGCGTCACCACATCCTGTTTCCCGCCAAATTGTCTTTTGATGGCTTGATATGAATGTTGGAGCGATGCTTCCTCGGCAATGACAACGACGACACCCTCAAAGTGTTGAGGGATACTCTTCAGTTGGTATAGAACATCTTCTGTCTGCAACAAATCAGAAGGTAGTTTCTGGATCAATCCTTTTGGTTTATGCGAGACATTGAGGGTCACCCCAAAGCGCTCAGAGGTAGTTTTTAGTTTATTGATAAACTCTAGGACTTGCAGTTTTTGATGATCTCGTAATTTCGGGTCGACAAAGAAACTGACGGTCGCCTCTCCTGTTTCATATACACCACCTTGCTTTAAGCCAGTTTTTGCATAACTCGTGGTCCTCCCTTTACCGAATCGGAGACGTGGCGAAGGCAACGTTTGAATTGAGTAACCAAGACGAGCTGCTCGTACATCTTGTCGCTCAAACTGAAGCATTGGGAGACGACCAATTAACGCAAGCGCTTCCGGCATGAGTTTCGACATCCGCTCGTCAGGCGACAGTTTGATGATCCGATTGACTGCACCGAATTGATGAGTGGGGATTGTTTCAAATGAACAACTCTGTTTAAGCTGTTCAGGTAAGTATGGAAGAATGTGATTGTTTCGATCTTTGACGTGTACGACGAGCGCGTCGGGTGCTATGACTCGTTTCGGGTCTTTCTTTGCGAAATAATCAATAATGGAACACTTCATAATCGGGCTCACTTCATTCGCTCGGTATGGTGCGACCTCTATAAATTCGTACTCATACGATTTCGGGTGAGTCGAATCGATGACGCGCATCCCTGCAGATACGGATTTCGGATCACGCTTAATCTGCTGCAATAAGTTTTCACGGTATTCAAATTGATGAGTCAAATCGAATCCGAAGACAATTTCAGCCGTCTCAGATACATTCACATTGAGATCTAATGCCGGATAAATGAGCAGCCCACTTGTAGACTTTGGATGCGCCTGTTTCGAGCGAAACTTTCCCCGGTTCATCATGTAATTCGGATGAGCCAATCGCTCCAACTGTTTTTTCAACAGACGTTCAAGTAATGTTCGCTCGACATTCCGTGAAGGACTGATTGGACGCGCCTCATATTGAAGAAACGTCTCGTCTCCCCATTGTTTGATTTCCTCAAATGAAGCAATGTACTGATCGAAAAACACCATCGGTTGAAAATTGTTCAATTTATTCAAGTGAAAAATCCACTTCCCACCCTGCGTATTTCGTGATGATGGATCGTTGAGCGGTACGGTATAGAGATGGAGTGTCACGTCCGTTGCTGTCGTTAACGCTCGCCATTCTGTTAAATAATATTGGTTCATCTTTCCCTCATCCTTTCCCGTTGTTCAATTCTTGCATCCACTATAATGGATTCCCTAATATTAGGTAGATAAAATAACGGATAGGGTTCAAATGAGAAGTGTACTACCTGAGACATAATTAATTTTGCTTTTCGATTCTGCTAAAACGAATTAACTGGTTTTCTTCTTTTCGCTCTGATTCTAATAATAAATCCATTGTTGTTAGCCACTGCTGATTCCGCATTTTTGCTGGCAGAATACTATCTAAATCGCTTTCAGAAGGGCTCGTCCATATTTTCTTCAGATGACGTTCAACTTGAGGAGACCATTTAATTTTATAGTATGCACTTGACGCACTATTACTAAGATAAAACTCGTGATCTCGTTTGGAATAGAATAATAATTTGTATTTCTTCGAACTGATAATCGGCTGAAGTCCATTGAGAAAATTTATGATTCCATTTAATTTATTGAACTGAGAAGCGACTAAAATGTCACTAAAGATTAATGGCGTTTTCTTTCCCTTTAAAAGCAAATTTATAAAAGCGGGGTGGGTAATAACCACTTCTCCGTATTTTTTCGCCTGATTACTCTTAGGTATTAGATTATACAAACGTTTATTTAAATTGTATTGGAACTCATAGTGCTTTAAAAATTGTGGCTGCATCAACTGATTTACGACATCTTGAGAAAATTCAGGTTCATTCAATTGATGCCAATGTCCAATCGGTAAGTATCCCATGGCGATAGGATAATCGAGCATTCTATCGATAAAAAAGTCTTTTTTATTCATTTCTATGTACATTAATTTGGTAATTTTGTATGAGTTATAACGAGGTTTCTGTAATTCATGCTTATTTAACTCTTTATAAATCATTAGCATTTGAGTCAAATGATTCCGAATTACTTTTATCGCTGCTTCTTCTCGTTGGATGGGTTGCTTTCTGGATTTAAGTTTTTCAGTTCTCCTTGAGACGGCAATTTGTAACTCTCTTAATTGATTTTGAAGTAGTGTAGGCATTTGATATACGGATGACGTGTATTCTTGTTCTGCTAATTTTACTTGTGGATGAATATTAGACAGAATATCACTGAGTTCCACTTCTCGGAGTAATCGATATTCTGCATCAATTGACTTTCGATACTCTTCATTCGCGTACTGCTTGGCACAATCTACTCCAATGAAGAAAAATTTATCACTTTTCCGTTTTGTCATCTTTACTTTCTGTCTCTTTAATTTCGTATTGCATAAATGGCACTTCAATTCTTCATTAGAATTCAATGGGATTGGAATATCAAACTTAAATTCAGTAAGTGCATCATTATATAGTTGTCCAAAAGACTTTTCTAAATTAGAAGGGATTGCACATGTATAGGAAGGCGATGTTGACGTATTCTCACTTTCAAGTAAATTGTATTTTTTAATCGATTCTTGAACGTTATATTCAAAATGTGGAAATAGTTTCAGCACGTCGCTGTAATATAAAATAATCAACTCTCCGCGGCGAAAGTTCCGTAAAATATACTCACTTGTTTTCATAAAGTCCTCCCATGATAAAATTCCTTTACTGTATAGAGAATGGTGTGCCGTGAGACACACCACTCAAGTTCAACTATTTTTAGCCTTTCGGTGGATATGGATCAGATCCGTAAGTGTTTTTTTCACGGATTTTTCCTTGGTTGTTATGAATGAAGAGCTCAGACTGTTGGTTCCTAGCAATAGTTCTTCCAAAGTTAATCGCTTCTCGCTGTGTATCAAACGTCTTTGTTGCTTTTTGATTTCCAGCACCCTTCACTTGATATCCCCCATCCTTATGTGGAGTTACGTGTTGATTTTTTCCTTTACTCATTGATTAAAATCTCCTTTGATAATAGATTAAGAACGAACCATCTGTTTATATTTCAAAGTTTATTTGATAAAATCAATTAAGTCTTTTTGTAACTAGTCAAGCGAGTTCTGCCAAACTCACTTGACTTTTTTTATTGCTTTTTTATCTCACGATTAATTTTTACCGTGATACATTTCAATCTATCACCGCCTTCTATAAAAACAGATCATTCGTTCGTGTTATTAACGTACCACCATATCCAGAAAAAATAAAGCGGATATCCTATATATAGTTTCAAAATAAATGAAATTATATAATCGAACACAATATATAGTTTATTAAAAACACAACTATTCAAAATTTGCTAAATCCTAATGTGTCACAATCCTTAATAATGATTGATTTGACTTCTTTGATTCAGTAATTAATAGTATCTCTAGTTTTCGTCCTTCATTTGCTGCCTGTAAAAAATAACCCTTCGTTTCATAGATAGTACTTCTGCTTGAAATAAAGCAATACGTTTTAGCAAGTTCATCGACTGAACGTAGCTTGCTCAATTTGTCCTTTTAATTGAAATGAGATCTTCCTTCATGTTTAATGCCAACAAATTAATGATTCCGTTTTCATTTACAAACGAAATAAATTTTCCTTTTGAATTTAAAAATGGTCGTCAGATAAAACATGTATTCCATCCCTTAGATATTGTGGATTACTACTCAGAGTATCCAAATGGTGATGGAAGATATATTGTGTTGCTTTCTAGAGACACTAATATTGATAGTGATACGTTTGAGTCATTATCAAAACCTGTCCACGTCTACTTGATTGCTCATTCTAACTTTTTAACCGAAAGAAAAATGTAACTAGAGTCAAACTTCTCTAGTTACATTTTCATATTCATTACTCGTAAAAGCTATCCGCTGCTTAAAATACTTTTGAAGTTCAGGATTACAACAATACACATAACACCCCTTCATCCCCCGAGTCATTAATGTGCGATACGTATTTTTCACGAGACGCTCAAGAGCGTCCACTTCATTCTTCTTCGGTTTTGCCGGTCTAGCCCCACTATCTTTGAATTCTTCCCGCCGTACAATCAATTGTCTTGATTGTGGATCATAACCTAAATCAGGACCGATGATTACACCTGCATAAGTCATTTCTAAGCCTTGTACTGTATGGATGCATCCAATCTGTTCACGTCCATCTTGATGAATAGCCCAGTCTAAACGTTTTGAATCATTCCAAGGCATTGCGAAATCATGCTCAGGAATCTGTACATCTGCAACAAGCTGTCCGTTTAATCGTTCTTTCGTCCAACTCCATGCATACCCAGCCGTAACGCGACCGTCACGTTTTGACACAACTTCGTCAATCAATTGCTGTGGTGAGTCTAATACTTGAATGTCATATGATCCGTCTAATTCAATTTCCTCTTCATTATTAAAAAATCTATTTATCCATTCAATATAGTTACCTGATCCACCACATCGAAATTGAGAATCCAATGTTAATTCGTGAATAATAGCATTTTGCTTATTGGCTTCCTCTTTAATCAATGAATAGGACCCAATATCTTTCTTCGAAATCATTTGCTCATCATCAATAAAGAAAACACTCATTTTCGCACTCCGAATAATTTGAGTCGCTTGATTCTCTCCTTCAATTTTTCGTTGCATATGTCCATGATTTTTTAATCGGTGCGCCTCATCACAAACTAATACGTCAATTTTATTCATTTGAGTATCTACGTAAGAACCGGAACCTTTAAACATATCTCGAATTTCAATCATGCTCTTTTGTCTTGCCAGCTTTTTTCGTAAGACTTCTCGGAAAGCTGCATTCGGCGTAATATACTCGACTAATGCCTGCTCATTCATGAGTGCCTTTAGAGCATTCAAACCGATTACGGATTTCCCAGTCCCCGGTCCACCTTTAATTAATACAACATGCTTCTCGTCCGTATGTAACACATGCTCAGTATAAATCGTTAAAATCTGTTCATAGGCAACTTTCTGTTCATCTAACAAAATGAACTCTTCGTTCCCCTCAAACATTAGATTTAATGTTTCTACCAATTTTTTGGAAGGTCTCAATTTTCCTGTCTCAATTTCTGAAGCGATTTCTGACCCTTGACCGGCACCGACTCGTTTCGTTACATAATCCGCTAAATGAAGGTCGTCCATTTTGAAATAAATCGGTGCTTCCTTGTAATAATGGCTGTATCGATCATTCAATAAAGGTTCATTTTCATGTTTCCTTGATCGAATATAATTATGTAAATAAGCGCATGAATCAAGTGTTATATCAGACTCGATTGGATCTACCGATTCAAGATAATTTTCCAAGTATCGGCGGTACGATAAGGCTTGATAAGAAGGATGAACTGTCGATTGGGTTCTTCCGTAAAATGCGGTTTGGACGATACCATCTCCGTCAGCGAGATCAGCTTTCGTCCATTGCTTTAGTTCGATAATAATTGCATTCTTTTGACCATCCTTATCTTTCCCCGCAATAATGAAATCAATTCGTTTTTGAGTTGATGGTAAATTAAACTCAAGAAGAATATTTACGTCATCAGGTATCGATTCTCCTCGAATGACCCGCATCATCTCTGAAAGTGAGTTTTCCCATGAAATCATCTCGGAAGCACTAACGCGCCGATTCATTTTTTCTTCGATGTTTTTACTAAGGATATAACTAATTTCTTTTTCTAAGATGTGCTCTACAAACATGTACTTGGGTTCGTTATAAATAATCATGATTTCCTCCAGGGTTAGATTTTATTCTATTTTTCAACTGTTCAATCGTTAAGTACTCGCCACCTTCTTTTCGATGTAGCATCGCATGGCAATTTGGACAAACCGGTCTTAAGTCAGTTATTGGATCCACCACATAATTCTGTCCAATCTCATGAAGTGGTTTAATGTGATGGACGTGAATAAAATCTCTACCGACTTCACCATATATTTTTTCAAAGTTGATTTGGCAAACCTGACAGCTCACCCCGTAGTACTCCATGCATCTTTTACGTGCGAGCGGGTTACGTTCATACGTATTAACTGAAACGATTTTTCGTTTGCCTTCTTCTAATAATTCTGGCACTTCGTCTGCATAATACCCAGCGGTTAAATCTTTGTCGAAAAACGAAGTGATGTAGTCTTTCAATTCTCCCATCAACTTCATCGACCCTTGAACATTTCCTTTCAATCCATTTTCTCGCAAATATTCTAAAGACAATAGGTCATTGTCTACTTCGTCTAACAAACGAATGCGAGACCAGTCCAATTCTTTAGAATCCTCAAACTGAACTTCACCTTTCCGAAATGTACGATCATAACTCACATCTGAAGAGCGCACAACCCCTTCAATTACTTCAACTTTATAACGTACTTTCTGAATATGGCCAGACAGATAGATAAATAGAATGTCCCCATTTTCATAGTTGAAGGACCGTCTCCAATGTAAAAAATCATATCGACCAAAAGCACTCTCTAAGTCATATTCATTCGGATTTGCTGGGATGAGCCAAATCCGACGGGCATTATGATGGTCTCTCTCTTCTAATTCAATCCTTCTCTTTAATGCAATATCCTTTGGAGCAATAAATCGATACTCATCCTCTTGGTCAAAAAATGGAATGTTATAGGTATAGCCTCTCTCAATCGCGTTAAAGCATTTCGACTTATTTAAATTTAAATGGTCTGAGAAGAATGTTGCTGCTAATTGAATATTCGACTCTTCCCTTAGTCTCTGATTATTTTTAAAAATTGTAATCGGTGTTGCCATTTCAAACTCTCCTTCTCTGTTAGAAATTAAATCATGTATTAATATAGTTTCGTCGTAACTTTATACTACACGAGGCCACTGCTTGATTTTTCGTCTTTGCGCTTTTGACTACACCTCATAAAATATTAACCTTAGTCAATTTTATTACATACCTTATTCTCGTTCGTTTTCTAAAATTAACTTAATAACGTAGTTGAATATTTACTTTCAATTCAATGAACATTAGAAGAAGGGATGAGATGTTATGAATACTAATGAGGCGATTACAGAGTGGTCCTATTGGAAAGCAGTTGTGCGCTATGGACATGTAGGGAAAGGAAAAGAAATTAGTGTAGCAAGATATCTAGTAATGCCTAGCGGTTCGACCACGGTCGACGTGATGGAAGTCATCACTGAAATGCCAGGAACAAAAAAGCGTTCCGTCGGTTCAATCCAAAAAATTGACTACTTGGAGTATCTTGAAGGTCTTCGCTCAGAGAAGAAAAACTTTTTCCTACAACGCCTGTTCGAAGGAAGACAAGCCCAGTAATCTTTTGCACGATAAGTCACCTATACATCTCAACATTGAAATGTATAGGTGATTTGAATTTTCATTTAATACCTTCAAACAAACAGAGTCTGTTATCAAACACGTCATTTCGGATTCGCTTGAATACTTTGATCTTTCTAGGCATTTTAATGATTTTATATAGTTTTTACAGCATAAGTTCTATCTCGTTGCCCGCCTGTTGACGAAAGTTCAATTACATTCTCTTCGGCTAATTGATCAAGACAAGCACAGACATCGGAGTAAATTTTGTAGCGTCCTGTATTGTAAGACTTATTTGAAGCACCGTTGAGCACTAGATACTCTGCTACATCGTCAGCATTAATCAATCTTAACCTACCAGTTTTGATATATTCCAAAATTGCCGTTCGAAAATGACTTTTTGTTAGCAAATTCTTTGAGCTTACTTGGCGTTT
This sequence comes from Exiguobacterium sp. PFWT01, assembly GCF_018255795.1. Taxonomy (GTDB): domain Bacteria; phylum Bacillota; class Bacilli; order Exiguobacteriales; family Exiguobacteriaceae; genus Exiguobacterium. The sequence goes on from NZ_CP073755.1 coordinate 2,518,354, forward strand.
TGATGAATCGTAACGCTTGTTTAGTAATTCAGCTCTATTTGCGTCTGCGATTTCTTTTTGTTTCGCTATATATTCATTTTTCTTCTGCTTCAATTCTTGTAGAAAGGAATCTCTTAGCTGCATTTCGATTTTAGGATCGCTTAGTTGTAATGTTTGAGTAGTCAACAAGGCAGTAGATAGACTGATTTCATATCCTCCGTTTAACGCAAATGCTCGGAATGGACTTTTTTGCTCATCTTCAATAAAGCGTCGAACAGAGAATTGGATACTATCTTCTTTAGATTGGATATAGTAAAGGCTTCGAACCTTATAAAAATTCGGAGTATTTTGGTGATGATAATCAAATAGTTCGAATAAGGATTGATCACACGCTGTTTCATTCAATAATGTTTCCCACATTAAATCTTCAGGAGTTTTCATCGCCAGATTTAACTCAGCTTCCCAAAGGTGGATCACATGACGACCTAAATCAATCGACTGTTCTGTATTTTCAATGAACCAAATGGGTATAAGTCCCTTTTCTTTGAAGTATGTATTCCGTTTAATTATTTGCTTAGCCAATTTTTCATCTCGATTTTGTGTTACATTGGTAAGCACCGTAATCGCAATTTCTTTATCCACATTTTTTACGATAATATCAGGATAATAACGCCACTTTTCAGTCGCTTTTGCTACAAAACCGTATTCAACTTCGAGTTCCTTATTTATTTTTTGTTGAGCTTTCAGTTCATCATGAATAAAGTTTTTTATAACCGAATGCTGTTTTGACTCTCGTTTAATCTGCTGCTGATATTTGTCACTTTCAGAATCGATAATAAAAAGTTCACATGACTTTAATTTCTTGTGAGAAAAATGATATTTTCGCTTATCTCCAGACTTAATAAAAAGTGTTTCATTACAATATGGGCAGCTAAACGCCCCTTTAGCCGAACTTTTTTTCAGTTCACGAATTTCTCGCTTTTCATTTAATAAAACTGATAAAGTTACGTTCTTTCCCTCATATATCGCTTCCTGCAAAATCAATCCCTCCCTAGTTGAAATGAATTAACAAAATACATTATATTACTTTTAAATTTTATTAATTCCATTATATAACATATAGGGTGTTTTAAAAATATAATTGACAGAGAAGAGTAGTTAACTGACTTTAATCATTTTGAATCATCACTGACAACAAAAAAACCATCCACCAGCTTTCGCTGATGAATGGTTTCTGTGAAGGCGTATGACTTACATCATTCCGCCCATTCCACCCATGCCGCCCATGTCAGGCATTGCAGGGCCGTCTTTTTCTGGCTTGTCTGCGATGACGGCCTCTGTTGTGAGGAACATCGCTGAGACAGATGCTGCGTTTTGGAGTGCTGAACGCGTCACTTTCGCTGGGTCGACGATACCGTGCGCGATCATGTCGACATATTCGCCAGTTGCCGCGTTGTAGCCGACACCGACTGATTCGTTCTTGAGTTTCTCGACGATGACCGAACCTTCTTCACCCGCGTTTTCCGCGATTTGACGGACCGGTGCTTCGAGTGCACGAAGGACAAGTTTCACACCTGTCGCTTCATCCGCTGTCACTTCTGCAAGCAACGCACGAACAGCTGGGATGACGTTGATGAGTGATGTACCACCACCCGCCACGATTCCTTCTTCGACTGCTGCACGTGTCGCGTTGAGTGCGTCTTCGATGCGGAGTTTACGCTCTTTAAGCTCAGTCTCCGTAGCTGCACCGACTTTGACGACGGCTACGCCACCTGCGAGTTTCGCGAGACGCTCTTGGAGTTTTTCACGGTCGAAATCAGACGTTGTCTCTTCGATTTGGTTACGAATCGTTTGAACGCGTGCTTTGATTGTTTCTTCGTTCCCTGCACCTTCGACGACAGTCGTTGTGTCTTTTGTGACGACGACTTTCGATGCGCGACCGAGCATATCGAGTGATGCCGATTTGAGGTCGAGACCGAGGTCTTCTGTGATGACTTGACCACCTGTGAGTGTCGCGAGGTCTTCAAGCATCGCTTTACGACGGTCACCGAATCCTGGTGCTTTGACCGCTACCGCGTTGAACGTACCACGGAGTTTGTTCAAAACGAGTGTCGCGAGGGCATCGCCTTCGATATCTTCTGCGACGATCAAGATCGGCTTCCCTTGTTGCACGACTTGCTCGAGCACTGGGATGATTTCTTGAATGTTTGAGATCTTCTTGTCTGTGATCAAGATGTACGGGTTGTCGAGTGACGCTTCCATCTTGTCAGAGTCTGAGATCATATATGGTGACAGGTAGCCACGGTCGAACTGCATTCCTTCAACGACGTCGAGTTCAGTCGTGAAGCCGCGTGATTCTTCGATTGTGATGACACCGTCGTTACCGACGCGCTCCATCGCTTCTGCGATCAATTCGCCGACTTCTTCGTCAGCTGCCGAGATGGCCGCGACTTGTGCGATCGCTTCTTTTGACTCGATTGGTTTCGAGATGGCTTTCAACTCTTCAAGTGCGCGTGTGACCGCTTTGTCGATTCCTTTACGAAGGATCATCGGGTTCGCGCCTGCTGTGACGTTCTTGAGCCCTTCACGAATCATCGCTTGTGCGAGGACTGTCGCTGTTGTCGTACCGTCCCCTGCGACTTCGTTCGTCTTCGACGCGACTTCCGCAACGAGTTTCGCGCCCATGTTTTCGAAGCGGTCTTCGAGTTCGATTTCTTTCGCGATTGTCACACCATCGTTCGTGATGAGTGGTGAACCGAATTTTTTCTCGAGGACGACGTTACGTCCTTTTGGTCCAATCGTTACTTTGACTGCGTCAGCGAGTGCGTCGACGCCGCGAAGCATCGCGTGACGTGCATCTTCTGAGAATTTGATATCTTTTGCCATCGTTCATTTCCCCCTAAAAAAAGTTTTTGAATAATGGTGCTTAGCCTACGATTGCGAGAATATCGCTCTCGCGAACGATTAAGTACTCTTTTCCATCATGCTTCACTTCGGTACCTGCGTACTTCGAGTAGATGACCAAATCATTTTCTTTCACGTCGAGATCGATGCGCTTGCCTTCGTCCGTCACGCGGCCTGTACCGACTGCGACGACTTTCCCTTGTTGCGGCTTTTCTTTCGCCGTATCAGGAAGCACGATGCCCCCGATCGTCTTTTCTTCTTTCTCCACGACTTCAATGATGACACGATCGCCTAGTGGTTTTAACATGGAAAAACCCTCCTCCGAATATGAATGATGTAATGTGTATCGTAAGGTTTTAGCACTCAGTTAAAAGGAGTGCTAACACTGATTAGTGTAGTATGTGTAGATAAAAAAATCAAGTGGGATACATTAAAAAATGCTCTTACTCGCGGTCAAGAGAACTTATTTGTTACAATGAGAAAAAGGTAGGTTCACTCTTATGATTAAGGACGTGTTGAATTGGCTACACTAAACTCAAACCAATCGATAAATACCCGTTTTTCGATGGCGCCTAACATTCGTCTCCGGCACCTCACCCCGATTTTACTATATGCGTTCGTCCAACTGTTCCCGCTCGTCCTCAGTGAAGTACGACCGGAATGGCTAACAGAAACGTTTGTCGGGCTCTGGCTCGCCATCGGATTCGGTGTGACGATTGTTCTGTCAATCTTGCTCATCTGGCCAGACTTGAAACAATACAAGGCCCAAGGCATCCAGTCGAACTTGAACGACACGGTCAAATGGATCGGTCTCGGGATTTTGATGCAATACGGGCTCGTCATCGTGGCGAACTTGATTGAGACGGCCATCTCGGGCGAACTTGTCGAATCGATGAACACACAAAACATCGCTGATATGGTGGAAGTTATTCCACTCATGATTTTGCCGGTCGTCTTGCTCGGACCGATCATCGAAGAGATTCTTTTCCGTCATATTTTGTTCGGGAACTTGAACGCGCGCTTCGGTTTCTGGATTGCCTTTGGTGTCAGTTCGATTTTATTCGCACTCATCCACCAAGATAATCGATTCCTCGTCTATATCGCGATGAGTTTTGCATTCTCTTACGCGTATGCGAAGACAAGACGATTGATCGTTCCAATCGCCATCCACGCGTTTAACAACGCGCTCGTGATGCTCGTACTATTTTTAATGTAGAAATGAGGTGGCAGTTATGCCGCGACAATTAAAAGTGATGATGCTCTTCAGTCTATCGTTCGGTGTGTTATTCACCGTCCTCGCGTACTTCTCGGTACAAGAGTACGGCTTCAGCTTCTGGACGTACTTCATCATCGCCGTCGCCGCTTACGACTTTTTCAAAGTGTATCAAATCTTGGCACTCGCCCGAAAAGTCAAAAAAGAAGGCACGGACAAATCCGCATAATGAAACCCCGAGTCTTATGAGCTCGGGGTTTTTCTTATGGTTGTAACTTTCGATTGATCCTGTATCTCTTCTTGATAGACACTTCGAATGAGAAATCCGCGCAGACCGAACAATACACCTAATGCAACATAAATGGTATCAATCAATGAGAGTTGTGGTTTATCTAAGAAGAAATTAATGACCACGCCAATGACCAGCAAACCGTAAATCGTGATGTTCATGAGTGTCGCATCGACTTGTCTCATGATTCTTTTGCTCACCTTTTCCTCAAGCTTTTCAATTTCTTCGTGTCGATAGCCATAGATGGTGAACCCTAGCCCCGTGAGTGACAAGGCGACGAATTCACCATCCCATAGCGCAAACAAAAACAGTCCTACAAAAAAAATCATAAACCCAATGAGTAACTTCTTACGCACAATATCTCTCCTTATGATGGAATCCATAGTTTCGCAAAATCAAAATAACCGAACAAGTCGACGCAGACGTCCTTCAGCTCGACCGGGAACGGAATGGTCCGCTCCTCGTTATAGAGCGGGATGAAGTACGACTTCTCTTTTAACTCGCGCTCGATCTCTCGGTGCAGCGGCAACCAGTCCTCAAACGGCAGGTCATCATATTGCCCAACTCGCTCCGTCATCCCCTCTATATAAGGGAACACTTTATGCGGGGGCGAGTACTCGTTCGTCATGAACTGTTCAAACCCGAGCGTGATGTTCCGCTCGAACACTTCTCCGTGAACGACCAAATCGACGTATTCATAATACGTCTTGTCATGAATCGAATCTTTAAAGCTGATGGGCACGAACTCATAAGCAATGCCGTGACGCGTCAACATCTCGGCAATCCAGTCGGTCGTATCGTTCGTGAAGTCCGTCTGTTTGATTCGAATCGGTCGGTCGAACGTGACGGGTGTTCCTTTTGGAATGCGATACGTCTCACTCATCGAACCGAGAAACCCTCGGTCGTTTGGCGTTCTCCGCTCATTCAACGTCCCAATCTCCGGTCGAATCTCCGCAATCAAGCGATGCATATAATGCCGCGCCTCTTCATTCGCGAACACACTATTCGGATGACTGTTCAAGATGACAAGCCCGAACCCGGACGGTGTCGAGATGTGTCCGGTTTCTTTGGAATCCCTTGATGAGATGCGATACGTCGGATCGTATCCGTCCGGCACTTTGATGAACTCGACCCGGTCCAGGAGCGCCCGCACCCCGAAATAATTCTCGAAGGCGAGAAGAACCGTCTTCTCCTTGTCATGGCGATCCAATTGAAACGGCCCAGTCCCGACACTTCCTTTGGCGATACTCGTATGAATCATCGACAGTTTCGGGATGTAGGAATTCCGGCGCCGGTCGAGCGTGATATCGACGCGATACGTGCCATTCGATGCGATATGCCGGACGTGCCGGTACATATAGCGATACGCATCCGACTGAACGAGCAAGCGCAGACTCTTCGTCACATCTTTACTCGTCATGAGCGACCCGTCATGGAAACGGACCCCTTTCCGAAGAAACAAGACGAGCGTACTTCCCTGCCATTCGTAATGATGGGCAAGTTCCTCTGTGACCTCACCAGACGCGTCAATCATGAACAGACGATTGAAGACGTTCTGGACGAGGTGGGCACTGTGGATGTCAGCCGCCTCGAGCGGATGTGTCGTCAAAAAGTGACGACGGCGCGGGATGATGAGCGCATCACTCGACGTCTGGACGTAACCGAACTTCTTCTCGAGCTGGCGCATGAACCGTCCCGCCTGTGCCGGCGACCAGTCCCACTCCAGTTGATTCGTCACTGCCTCGACTGACTCTTTCTCCATGAGTTCGAGCAACTGTTTAGCTAAATCACGCTCGACGTGACGCAACCATTCGAGACGCGTCAAATTCCCCCGTCCACGTCCGCTCGTATACGTGAGCCACCCTTCTTCTTGCCACCGTGCCAAATGACGCTTCGTCTGTTTCGGGCTTAAATGAATGGCTTCCGCCATATCAGAAATCGTGTACGCCCCATCGCGACACTCTTTCCACAATCGAAATAAATACGCATCCATGTCACATCCCCCCTTAAAAGTGGACATCATTTCCCCATGTCGTCCATTTTTCAAATCCGTTGTCTTGTTTATCATACAGTTACAGAATGGAAGGTGACAAGATGAAATGGAAAGATATACCTAAACCAATAAAAGTTCGACTCGTAACATCATTTTTTAATCGTTCGGTCTCATTCGCCATCATGCCGTTCATGGCACTTCTCTTTGTCAAAGCGTTCAATGAATGGATCGCGGGCGTCTTCTTGATCTCGCTCGTCTGTCTCGGATACGTGATTGGATTGATTGGGGGCTATCTCGCCGATAAGTTTTCAAGAAAGCGACTTCTCGTGTTGACGGCAAGTCTCACAGCATCGATGTTTCTCGTCATGACGCTCAGTCTTCAGTTCGACCAGATGATCGTCTTCATGATTGCCTATACGATTTTCACGGTCACGAATAACCTTGGGCGGCCTGCGATGAGCGCCATCATCATCGATGCGACAACGCCTGAGAACCGAAAAGCCGTTTATGCGCTCGATTACTGGTTGATCAACTTATCCATAACAATTGGGACGGCACTCGGGGGCTGGCTCTATGTCAGCAATCAATTGTTACTATTTTGGATTTTGACGTTCACGTCGAGCATGCTGCCGATCGCGTACGCCATCTTCCTCGAGGACACGAAACGGACGTGGACGTCTCAAAAGCTTCGTCTCGTCTTCGTCGACGTGTTCCAAAGCTATCAAATCGCCTGGCGTGACCGTCCGTTCGTCAAAGTCGTCTTCGGCTCGATGTGTATCCTCGCTGCCGAGTTCTCGATGGGTAGTTATGTCGCGGTCCGGCTCGCCGATTCATTCGAACCGCTCTCGATTGAATCATGGACAATCAATGGAGTGCGGATGATGAGTCTCATTCAAATCGAAAATACGCTTATCGTCGTCGCGTTGACGTTCTTCATCCAACGTCTCGCCTCACGTTTCTCAAACAAGCACACACTTCTCGGTGGGCTCGTGCTATACACGATTGGGTACGCCGTCATCACGAGTGCGAATTCGATAATGCTCCTCCTCGGTTTCATGCTCATCGCCACGTTCGGCGAATTGTTGTACTCGCCCGTATTGAATACGGAGAAGGCGAACATGATGCCGGAAGACCGACGTGGTGCGTACTCTGCGTTTGCCGGGACCTCATTCGCCGGTGCCGACTTCTTATCACGTTCGACGATTTTGATTGGGTCGCTTCTCACCCCGTTCATGATGAGCGTCTACATCGGGCTGTTGGTCAGCTTCGGCTGTTTCCTCGTCTATAGTGGCATCTATGTAAAAGAAAAGCTCGTCCTGCGACGAGCCGCGTCCTAAATCAAACCCATCCTTTCTTAGTGGAAGGATAGGTTTTAGTCGAGCTGCTGTTGGTGCATCGCATAGATCAAGGTCAACGCCCGGATGCAGAAGATTGTCGAGAAGCCATAGATGCTCAGCTCAAGCAACGAAACGGATGGATATTGTAGTCCAAGGGAGACCACATAGCCTACTAAACAAAGCAAGACGACAAGTGTGATCGTCCACTCATCCGACTTCCGCTTCATCTTCTCCGCCAACCCCTTCTCTTCTTTCTCTACGCGTTCCCGCTGCCAAAAGTAAAAGAACAAGGCATACATCGCAAACGAGGTTCTTGGAACGTCGCCTAAAAGTAAATCAAAAATGATGAGACCTAAAAATAAGTATGTCCCTAACTGATAGCCGCTCTTCATTTGAAGACGCGAACGAAGTGATCCGTTTGATTTCCACTTCATAATCCAATCACCGCCACGGTCAACCCGCCGTAGACGAACCCGAGTACGATGGCACTGATGGCCATGCGCTTATATTGCGGATATTGATAAAGGGCAACCGCCCCACCAACGACGTGTACGAAAGCGACGATGAACGTCAAAATCGGAAAAAGCATAAAGAACCTCTTTTCTTTTTAGGAAATCATGGAAACAAATCCATTTTCCGATATACTTGAGTGCGAACTCATTATAACAATTATGGATAGGGAGTTGGAGTCCTATGTATGATTCGCGTATGGATTTGACGACAGAAGAAATGTTACTCGTGAACAGCGAAGTCGAAAAACGAAAACGTAGCTTGCTCGTCGCCTACTTGCTTTGGTTTTTCCTCGGTGCATTTGGTGCGCATCGTTTCTATTTCAAAAAAATCGGTTCAGGAATCGCCATGGTCCTACTCGTCGTCTTGACGCTCGGTCTCGGTGCATTCATCACAGGCATTTGGGCACTCGTTGATGCATTTCTCATGCCGGGTTGGCAACAACGTGAAGTTGAGCAGATTGAGCGCGAGACGATTAAGCTGCTTCAAACACGTTCTGATCGCTATACAGGATTCTAATCAAAAAAGACGATCGGGTCATCTCGCCCCGATCGTCTTTCAACGTTCTGTTAAGTAGAAGGCGAAGTCCCGTGATTTTCGCTCTTTCACTGCATGATGAATCCACAGCCACGCCAACCCTTCCAACTCACGAGCAAGTTTCAGCCCGTGGAGCGGATGCGTATCGAATCCGATTTTGTTCGATAGCTCGACAACAAGCCGCACCGCTTCCTCATCTTCACCTGCGACGAACATGACGGACCCATTCGGATCGCCTAAATTCTCGACCCCTGTCTGATTGAACGCCTTCACAACTTTCGTATCAGGAATGAGTCGCTGCAAATACTCCGCTCCCGAAACCCCGTCCGGTCGCTCGACCTCGTTAAATTCGATGGCAATCGGATTCGTCACATCAATCAATACTTTCCCATCCAGACCATCGAGTGTCGGTAACAGGTCGACTGCGGCCGCGAACGGCGTACAGAGCAATAGAACATCGCTCGTCGAGGCGACCTCTTGTAAGGTCATTGTGCCTTCTCGCTCCGTCCGTGTCCCGTACAGCACCTCATAGCCCGCTCGTTCGAACTGCTCCCCGAGCGTGCGTCCCACTTTCCCGGCACCTAAGATCCCGAGTTTCATGATTCACAGCTCCTCGTCTGTCCGTGTGACTGTCCCTCCGAGCTCTTCTGCAAGCCCGTCTAAAATCGATGGGTCGAATTCATCCCCGATGGCCATGACACCCGTCTGTCCCGGTTCGATGTTACCGACCGTCCGTTTGAACGTGTCTTGGATGCCTTGTAAATGTTTTACGTCTTTCGTGCCGCCGATGAGACCACCTGTGAGTGTCCCGAACAGGATACCGAACGGACCTCCAAGGATTCCAACCGCCATCCCGATGAGCGCACCTTTCGTCGATTTATTGACCGGTGCGAGCTGCGCCGCATCCTCGAACGAGAACGCTCCGTTCTCTTCACGCTTGATGACGACTAATTGTTCAAAACCGACGAGCCCATCCGAATGGTACTTTTTCAGCTTACTGAACGCCTGATACGAAATCGCCTCTTCTGGGAACGTGAACGTGACGATGTGATACGGTTGTTTTTCCTTTTTAGCCATGAAAAATTCCTCCTTCAGGTAGAAAACATGACGCGCACTTACCCTACTCTTTTTCCCTGCTTTTCCGTAAAAAAACCTAGTCCGCAGACTAGGTTCAGGTCGGTCGTTTTTCATTCAACTCATAGTGTGAATACGGTACACAGAGCGGTGTCCCGTATAGCGGATCCTCGGTCACCACGACTTTGAGACCGAATACGTCTTTCATGAACGTCTCATCGACGACATCGTTCGGACTGCCTTCACGATACACATTACCGCCAGCTAATGCGATGACATGATCGGCATAGCGACAGGCCAAGTGAAGGTCGTGAAGTACCATGATGATCGTCTTTCCTTCCAATCGGTTCAATCGGTACATCAAATCCAAAATCTCGATTTGGTGCGACATATCTAAGTATGTCGTCGGTTCATCGAGCAGGATCGTCTCCGATTCTTGGGCGAGTGCCAACGCGATCCACACCCGTTGCTTTTGTCCTCCGGAAAGTTTGCTGACGAGCGTGTCACGGAGCGATACCGTATCGGTGAAGGCGAGTGCCCGCTCGACGGCCCGTTCATCGTCTTCCGAATATCGTTTGAAGAACGTCTGGTACGGATAACGCCCGAATCGGACGAGCTGTTCGACGGTCAATCCATCCGGTGCCACGTTCACTTGTGGCATGAATGCCATAAGTCGAGCCGCCTCTTTCGCTCGATACGAATCGAGCGGTTTGTTCCGAAATGCGATCTCCCCACCAAGTGCATCTCGCTGTCTCGCAAGCGTCGAGAGGAGCGTCGACTTCCCGCAGCCGTTCGCGCCGAGAAGGACGGTGATTTTCCCATGTGGGATGGAGAATGATAATTGATCGAGCACCGTCTTCTGTTCATATCCGATGGTTACGTGGTTCAAATCAAATGTGTTCATCTCATGCTTCCTTTCATCATCCGTCGAAGTAAGTAGAAGAAATACGGTGCTCCGATGACGGCTGTCATCACGCCGGTCCGTAGTTCATACGGATAAAAAATCGTCCGAGCGAGTACGTCCGCCAACACGACAATCGTCGCCCCGACAAGTAGCGTCGCCCAAATGTAAGGGAGCTTCAACCCTTGTCGGGCGATATGAGGTGCCATCAATCCGACAAAACCGATTGCACCGACAAAGGCGACACCAATACCGGCGAGTAAACAGGAAAGCAACAACGTCCCACGCTGAATCCCTCGTACCGGTACGCCGATGCTCGTCGCTGTCGCTTCACTGATATGAAGCGGACGAACATGACGTTCAATCAAGAAGGCTGCCAGCAAAAAGAGAAGGACGAACGGCACCATAATCTTCAATTGATTCCACGTCGCGGCGTAGACGGTACCGGTGAGCCATTGTTGGATATCGTTCTTTCGGTAAACGTTCGAGGCGAGCATCATGAACTGAACGATTCCTTGCGAGAAGATGCTGATTCCGATCCCGACAAGTGCAAGCCGGACAGGTGGGACTCCACGTTTCAACAAATAGAAGAGGAACATCCCGACAACAATTGCCCCAAGGAACGAAGCGATGGGGATGTAGGCGAGCGGCACTGACAGCTGATTCGTTCGCTCATCGGAGAAAACCGTGAAGAACGTGGCCGTCGCAACCCCTGCGCCACCGACAATCCCAAAAATCTCCGGGGATGCCAATTCGTTTTTGATTGTCAGTTGTAACAAGTGACCGCTGACGGCGAGACTCGCGCCGGCAGTGATTGCCATCAACACACGTGGCATCCGAAACTCGAAGACGACGAGCTGCTCGAATGCATCCCCTGCACCGATGAACAGGGCAGCGAGTGAGGCGGGACTAAGGAATGTGTCACCGATGGCGAGCCCGAAATAAATCGACACGAGCAATCCGACGACAAGTAGAAGCGCCAACTCGATTTCACGCTTCCGGAGCGTGAACGAGACAGGACCTTTTCGAAAGCGAAATGTTTTCATGATTTAAAGACTCCTTGTCTGACACTGACGAGATAGATGAAGAATGCCCCACCGATGACGGCGAGTACGACCCCAACGGTCACTTCGCGTGGGAACAGGATGACGCGTCCCAGAATATCCGCCGCAAGCAATAGGACGCTACCGATGAGAGCACTTCCGGCGAGACGAGCGAAAAATGCCGTCCCGAACAGATATTTCGCCAAATGCGGAGCGAGCAGACCGACAAATGCGATTGGTCCGGCAAGTGCCACTCCGAATGCGGAGAGCACGACGGCGAGCGTCACCGCGATGAACTTGATGATGCCGACATTTTGTCCAAGTGAACGGGCGACCTGGTCTCCGAGCGATAATGTCTCTAACTCTTTACTGAGCAAGAGAACGAGAATGACCGCCGCCGCCATCCATGGCAACAACGTCTCGACGAGCGTGAGCGAGCGTCCTGCGACCGATCCGGTCAACCAGAACAGCACCTCATCAAGCGCGCCTTCCTCATACGCGATGATCGACTGGGTGAACGAACTGAATAGAGCGGCAAGCGACGCCCCGGCAAGCGTCATATACATGACGTTCCCTCCGTTCGCACTTAGCAGATAGACAATCACACCGGCAATAAACGCTCCGATGAGCGAGGCTGTCGTGAACGAGGCGATACTACTGAACCCAAAAAGCGTCACGAGCACGATGGCCAAACTCGCTCCGGCATTCACCGCCAAAATATCAGGAGATGCGAGCGGGTTACGGGTCACGAGTTGAAAGATGAGCCCAGCGAGACCGAGCACGCTACCGACGAGTAGCGCGACGACCGTCCGTGGGATACGATTGTCTGCCAACGCAATCATCGCTTGTGATGAACCGTCCGCTTGGAACGTCATCACATCTTCATGACTGACGGCAATCACTCCAACGCGCAATGAAATATAACTTAAGATAGGTAAACAAATGATCAAGAAAAGTAATTTGATCCAAGGTTTTTTCATGTCCTCACTTCTTTCCTTTCCTACCATAGCAAATATTACGTTCCAGAAAAAGGGGTTGACAGTGAGAATCATTATCACTTATAGTCAGGAAGGAAAATCACCTACATAGAGGAGAATTGTAATGAAAAAGTGGATGCTCGCGTTACTTACGCTTTGCTTAACCGTCGTCCTCGCTGCTTGCGGCGGGTCTGACGATACAGAGAACGATACAAGTTCAGAAACTGCGACTCGCTCGATTGAGCACGCGATGGGAACGGCGGACGTACCTGAAAACCCGGAACGCGTCGTCGTCTTGACGAACGAAGGGACAGAAGCCCTTCTCGCCCTCGGCGTCAAACCAGTCGGAGCCGTCAAATCGTGGAACGGTGACCCATGGTACCCGCACATCGAGTCTGAGATGACAGACGTCACGGAAGTCGGGACAGAAAGTGAAGTCAACTTAGAGGCCATCGCGAAACTCAAGCCAGATCTCATCATTGGGACGAAACTTCGTCAAGAGAACATCTATGACAAGTTAAACGCCATCGCACCGACGGTCATGTCAGAGACGCTCAAAGGTGATTGGCAAGAGAACTTCGCCCTTTATGCGAACGCACTCAATCTAGAAGAGGAAGGCAACCAAGCGTTGGCCGACTACAATCAGCACGTCGAAGATACGAAAGCGGAACTCGGAGACGCCGTGAATAAAGAACTCTCGGTCGTCCGTTTCCTTCCTGGTGAGTCACGCATCTACTTCAATGACAGCTTCTCCGGCGTCATCCTTAACGATGTCGGCATCAAACGTCCAGCGTCACAAGATAAAGCGGAATTCGCTGAGCCAGTCGCGATGGAACGGATCCCGGAGATGGCAGGCGACCACATCGTCTACTTCACATATGGTGGGGCAGACGGGTCGAAGACAGCCGAAGAATGGCAATCGAACCAGTTGTGGAAAGACCTCGATGCTGTCAAAGCAGGGGAAGTGACAGAAGTCAGTGATGACATCTGGAACACGTCGGGTGGCGTCTTGTCTGCCAACCAAGTGCTCGATGAACTCGTCGACATCTTGAAATAAACAGTAGCGCATCAATTAAATTGATGCGCTTTCTCATACACTCATATGGTAAAATTTACATATCAACTCATAAGGAGCTTTACTATGCAACGTACACTTCGAAAGTCGGCGACGGACCGCTCTATTGCCGGAGTATGCGGCGGGATCGCTGAATACGTGAATATCTCATCACTCGGTATTCGGCTACTATTCGTCTTTTTGCCGGCTAACTTTCTCATCTACATCCTTCTTGCCAATTTGATGAAAGATGAACCACGCTATCTATAAAAAACGCAGAAGCCATGAGCTTCCGCGTTTTTTGTTAGGCATTCACTTTGTCTTTCATTGCTTCAAGCGCCCCGCTGTTCAGGAAGTGCCATGGCTTGTTGTAGTGCGGTTGGAAGAAGAAGTCGACATAGGCGAGCTCTTCGATCGTCATCTCGTTTTGAATGGCGAGGGAGAGCGTGTTGACCGCTTGCGTCAAATCCGCTTTCGATAACACTTGTCCACCGACAATACGGTGTGTCCCTTTTTCATAGACGAGTTTGAATTCGACTTTCTCTGCGGTCGGCATGAACTCCGGACGATACGCGTCCTCGATGACGACACTTTCCACTTCGAGTCCAAAGAGCGCTGCCGCTTCTTCCGTCAAACCAGACGACGCGATATTCCAGTCATAGAGTCGAAGTCCTGACGTTCCTTGTGTCCCTTGGTAACGGACGCGTGGTTGCATCATGTTCTCCGCGACGAGCGTCCCCATGCGGACAGCGTTCGTCGCAAGTGGGATATAAGCGTGTGTGCGTGCCGGGTTGTAGTAGACGGCACAGCTGTCCCCTGCCGCAAAGATATCCGGGTTGCTCGTACGCATATATTCGTCGACGATGATGGCGCCGTTCCCAAGCATATCGATCTGTCCTTCTAAGAGTCCTGTGTTCGGACGGAATCCGACACAGAGAATGACGAGATCCGCTTCGAATTCACCTTTGTCTGTTACGACATGTGTGACATTTCCGCTCGTTCCACGGAATGCCTCGACCGTCTGACCGAGTTCGAGGTCGATTCCGCGACTGGTCATATCCGCTTCCAATTGATCCGTGAACGATTTGTCGAGATACTTATTCAAGATGCGGTCGGCACTATCGATGAATGTGACGTGTTTTCCGTATGATTCGAACGCTTCGACGAGCTCGACCCCGATATAGCCAGCCCCGATGACGGCAATCTTCGTCGCGTCTGTCGCCCGCTCGATGATGCGTTGGGCGTGCGCGTAGTTTTTACAGAGCTCGATTCCATTCATTTCGATTCCTGGGAGCGTCGGGACGATCGGCCATGAACCCGTCGTGACGATCAAGCGGTCATACGTGTCATGCACGTCTTCACCGGTCTCAAGATTTTTAGCGTGGACCGTCTTCGCTTCGGAGTCGATCGACAAGACGTCATGTTTCATGCGCATCGTCGCACCGAGTTCTTCAAGTTCACGTGGTGACGAGTAGAATAACTCTTCCGCACGTTGGACGACACCACCAACGTGGAGCGCAATCCCACACGAGAGGAAGCTAACGTTATCGTTCCGCTCGTAAACGGTGATATCGAGATTGTCGTGCTTGGCGAGTAATCCTTTGACTGCTGCTGTTCCTGCGTGTGTACATCCGATGACTGCGATTTTCATATGAGTCGTCTCTCCTTTTATGTTAAACAATACGTTTCGTTTTATATTGTGATAAACATCACATTTACTTCTTGACCTTAGTGTACTATTTCACAATATAAGATTCAATGACTTTGCTCACTTTTTCACGTAAAAGTGTCTAAAGTTTGAACAGAAAAAATCCGCTCATTCTCATGACCGGACTCGCTTCTCTTTCAATAGATAGTAGATCCATACAAGAAGATGAACAATCAATCCGAGGACGTTCATAGAGAGACCAACTAGCCCCCACCACAATGCTCCCCAGCCGTATCCAAATGCCAGATTGCCAATCACAAGTACATAGCCACTTACGACTAGTAATGTACCGATCAGGAGTAACACGGGCCGTCGTCTTTTCGACCGCATCACGTGATAGATTGATAGCACTACTCCTAGTGTCAATCCAAGAAACAACAACATCAAAAAGGTCAAATCACTCATTCTCTTTACTCCTCCCGTTTCAAACGAAAAATAGTGAACGTCAAGTAGACAAGGAGACTTCCACCGTATAGGAGCAAACCGTATACGAACCAACCCATTCCATCAAATCCTCTTATGTATCCCACTCCGACGAGCATCATACAAAAACCAATGACCATACTCACAAACGAAATCGTGAGAACCTTATCCGTTTTTGACAGGAACAGATGTCTTCCAGTCCCTATGGATATCCCTGCAAAGATCAACATCATGATCGTCTCAAACCCGTACCATTGCCACCACATGACCCGCACCTCCAATCCCTCTTTTTTCCATATTAACATGAGTGAAGGGCTCACAGGTATGTTGAAAGCAAAAAGACCATCCGCTCATGCGAATGGTCCGAGTACTCATCGAACGGTGAAGGTTTTCGTTACGCTTCGACCTTTCGGTGTCACGAGACGAAGCGTGAGCTGCGTCCCTTTTCGTTGCGGTGAAAAACTGAGAATCGTCGAAGTCGTTTTTACTTCTTTCTCTGCGAGAACGGTCGTCCCACGCATCAGCGTGAGTGTACCGTAAGCCACGTTTGACGTCGCACGCAATGTCTTTGACGCACTTGAAGGAATGGTCGATGACAATGTCGGAGCCGGTCCGACCGTCACGGTCTTTTTCTGAATGTGACGATACGTCCCTTGCTGACTCGTCAACGTCACGACACTTCCAACCGGTTGTCGACTGAATCGTAGCGTCACACGGCCTGTACTGCTTGCCGTTCCGCTGGCAATTGTCTTCGTACCGCTCTTTAGTGTCACCGTACTGTTCGGTAGTACATACACCCATAACGACTTTTCGTCGTTGATGGATAGCGTAGACAGCGAGGTCTTCGGCAATTTCACTATGACTTCACGGGATTTTGACCCGACAGAGGCACGGACACGAATCGTGTCACCCGGTTTCGCCGGGATGGTGTACCGTGTCGTTGATAACCGTTTTGGTGAAACGGCCACACCATTTACGTAAAAACGAACCGGGGCCACACTTGTCTTTTTAATCGAGAGTGTCGCCTGTGTCTTCGTCATCATGACGTCCGTGACACTCAAAACAGGTGTGAACGCGCGAACCGTCTTCGTCAATTCGTAAGTGGCATCGCGATGCGTGCGTTTGACACGAATCACATCGCCTTCGCGTAATGGCGTATCGAACGTATAAGGCATCGAACTCGTCTTTGTCACAAGGATGTCATTCCGATAAACTTCATATGCTTCATTTGTGCTAGACGTTACATCAATCGATTTATCGTACATCAATGGTGTCCGCGTCCAAGTGAAGGTAGGTGCATCATACGTCGCCTTCACTTCCGCAAGACGGAACTGTGAGGCAGGTGCCTCCTGTAACTTATAGTATATTTTTGTCCCAACACCAAACCACATGTGAGAAAACGATTTGATTTGGAGCATCCCATCCTCATTTACTTGCTCACTCCAGGCTTCATAACCGCGTTCGCTACGGGCAACGATGTCAACAGTAGCCTGTGGCGTGGTCTGTAATGTCACGCCTGATTTTACAGAGTTCGTTACAAGCTTGATGTCGTTCGGTGAAGTATCTTCACTTTCTTTTACCGTCACCAATTCAATTGGATCGGCATATACACTTGATGGGCTTCCGATTTTTACGGTCACACGCGATCCTGGTGCGAACCAGCGCGTCGGTTGCCAAGTGAAGCGTCCCGTTTCGTCTGACTGAACCGTTTTCGACTGATAGTTGACCAATGAATCTAGTGAGTCAGTGTACTGAGAGGTGCTTTTCGTCACACTGACGAATACTGGGGTGTTCGGTGCCGTTGTTCCTGTGATGGGCCCTAAAACACCTGTTGGCGGATCGAGTGTGAGCGGAACATAGTTAGATGCTGCAAAGTCTTCTGTTCGTTCTAACCCGTTCCATCCAAATTCAAAAGAATATCCGCCATTCGTGTTCATCGTCAACTTACCTTGTTCCCAGACAAACGGTTTCTTCTCAGAATATCGATACTTTGCCGACAATTCTGTCCCACTGACAGGAATGGATGTTCCATCAATCAGTTTAGCGGTTCCGTTCACTTGATAGGATTGGTTCACTTCATATCGTGTCGTCGTTTTCGGTACATCGATCAACAGTTGTCGTGGCGCTTTCCAAAATGACTCCGGCGTATACCCTGCCGTCACATCATGGGATAGCACATACCAATCTCCTCTTAGATTGACAAACGTGTCATCCACCGATGATTCTTTCCATTCTCCAGTGGCAACATTGTAACTCACGTAATACGTATCAAACACTTTCCGCATCGTGAAGTAGTAAATCCCGTCTTTCCACAGGAGATTCGTGACAGATTCCGCCTCTTTTTCAATCCAACGTTTCGTGGTCAAATCAAAAATCCGGAGATGTGAGTCGGTGGACATCTTGACCACTAATTGATTCGCTTCTTCGATATATTGGGCAGATCGTACCTTGTCCGTATATGTTCCAAGCGTTTCAAGCGTTTCTCCCGTGATGGCTCGTTTCGTGATTTCACCGTTTGCGAAGACTAGGACCGTGCCGTCAGCAAGAAGGTTGTACGATTCGTATATACTTTCCGTATTAAACGTTCCGAGAATCTCACCCGTCAATGAAGTGACAGAATACGTCGTATGTCCTTTCCAAAGAATCATTTCTAAATCCTGATTCACAGCATGAAGATAATCGAGACCACTACTCGAATCGTTCGGGAATGACGTCATCGCATCGGTAATCGGATCCCAAATGAGGACCTCGCCATATGCATCTAAAATGACGCGACCGTCTCCGAGTCCAACGATATTATGTTCAACCGACACGCGGACGGGAAGTGTATACACTTCTCCTGTGCGCATATGCACAATCGTCTCTGGGTCGCCCGACCGCCATACATATTCACTGTTTGATACAACACTTCCCGTTGGCAAAACGTCCGGTTTTGCCGCTCCTTCTGCAAGGGCATCCATTTTTGGTCCAATCAACAATATGAGTACGACGAGCGTACTCCATAACCACTTGTTCATCTGCTTCCTCATTTCTGTTTATGTATACATAATTTTTCAAAAAACATCCATTTTTGTTAAATCCCTTCTAATTTTAAGATGTTTTCTCAAAAATGCATAGCCCTAATATTCAAAAAAAGCACCGCATCATAATTTGACGCAGTGCTCACTTTTCATTCATCTGTTTCATTAAATCCATCTGTTCTTGCACCATCGCCTCTTTCTCCCGGCGCAGCACCCCTTTGTAGGTGATACGTGAAATCGATAAACTGATTTCATATAGGAAGAAGAGTGGCAGCGACACCATGAGGTGCGACGTCAAATCCGGCGGTGTGATGAATGCCGCGATGACGAATAGGGCGAAGTACGCGTACTTTCGAATCTTGGATAAGAAGTACGGGGTCACGACACCGATTCGGGTCAAGAACATTATGACGACCGGCAGTTGGAACAATAGACCGAACGGAATTGTCAGCTGCAACAAGAACGTGAAGTAATTGTTGGCCCCGATGATTTGTTCGAGTCCGAGGTCTTGCCCGAGGTCCGTCGAGATGTCGAGGACAAGCGGGAACAACCAGTAGTAGGCGAACGCAAGGCCGATCAAGAACAGTCCGAAGATGATCGGGATATAGGCAAGCGTGCCCTTCCGCTCATTCGGATGCAGACCGGGTGCGACAAACGCCCACACTTGATACAGTAGGAATGGGCTCGCCGCGATCAGGCCGATGATGAGCGCCAAGTTCAAGTAAATCATGAGCGGGTCCGCGACCCCAAAGGCGTTCAGTTCGAGCCCGCGTTCGACGAGGTCTTTTTGCAAGTACGCGAGTACATATTTGACACTCGGCAAAGCCATCAAAAAGAAGGCAAAGACGACAAATGCAGATAGCATCAGTCGTCTCCGCAGCTCTGTCAAGTGATCGGTGAGTTCCCGCTCTTGATCAGGTTGATGATTCATGGCTTACTGCTCTTTCTTTTCGATAGCTTTCTTGTCGTTCTCGTCGTGCTCGTTCATCATGCCGTTCGTTGCATTTTTGAACTCACGAAGCGTTTGTCCGGCCGCGCGACCAAACTCCGGCAATTTCTTCGGTCCGAAGATGATGAGCGCGATGATGGCGATGATGAATAGACTCGCCCCACCCGGAATCCCGACGACGAGTGATGATGCTAGCAATTCCATTATTGATGGACCCCCTCAGCGGTTGGATAGTGTTGCATAAAGTAAATGAGTGACTGCAGCTCAATCGACAAATCGATATGATGGACGCGAACCGTATCCGGTACAGTGAGTCGTGCCGGTGTGAAGTTCAAGATGCCCTTGATGCCGAAACGCACCAAGTCGTCTGCGACGGACTGCGCATAAGCAGAAGGTACCGTCAAAATAGCGACGTCGATCTTGTTTTGCTTCATGATTTGTTCCATCTCATCGACGTGATGAATTGGGACGCCTGACATCGTCGTGCCGACTTTTGTCTCGTCTGCGTCGAACCCGACGACGATATGTGTGTTATTGTTTTTAAGGAAGTTATAGTTGACGAATGCCGTCCCAAGGTGACCGACTCCGACCAAGGCGACATTCGTAATCTCGTCTTGATTCAGGGTCTTTCGGAAAAAGTCTAACAGATACTGCACGTTATAGCCATATCCCTTTTTACCAAGCGCACCGAAGTACGAGAAATCACGGCGAATCGTAGCCGAATCGACTTTGACCGCCTCACTCAGTTCTGCTGAAGAGACACGTTGTTTCCCTGACGCGTGCAGGCTTTGAATAAATCGATAGTATAGTGGCAACCGTTTGGCTGTCGCTTGTGGAATCTTTGGTTCGTTTTGACTCAACGGAAAGAGCCTCCTTTTTACGACACGTTACAAACGAATCTGAATTTCATACACCTTGATTGTAAACGAATTCACATGACCACTCAACGAATATACCTAAAATCGCTGAAAAATACAGTATACTAAATAGAGAGAAAGGGGTTTTTTCACTTGATCCTACTGCAAGTCAACAACTTATCCAAATCCTTCGGCGTCGAGCCGATTTTAGAAAACGTAAAACTTGAAATCCAGGAAGGCGAACGCGTCGCTCTCGTCGGTCGTAACGGGGCCGGTAAGTCGACGCTTTTGAAAGTCATCGCTGGTGAATACAACTATGACTCCGGGGGCATTATGAAGCCAAAAGACGTCACGATCGGCTATCTCGCCCAAGATTCAGGGTTAGAATCCGACGAGACGATTTGGAACGAGATGCTCACCGTCTTCACGGACTTGATTGAGCAAGAGAAGACGCTCCGTCGCATGGAGGCTGACATGGGCTCAGAACGAATCCTAAATGACGCCGCTGCATATGAACGTCTCCTCTCTTCTTATGATGAAGAGCAACATACGTTCAAAGAACGTGGCGGATACCAATATGAAGCGACCATCCGCTCGGTCCTTCACGGGATGCGCTTCTATCCGGACGACTTCGAGCGTCGCATCGACACGCTCTCCGGGGGACAACGGACACGTCTCGCCTTGGCGAAGATGCTCCTTCAAAGTCCAGACCTGCTCATCTTGGACGAGCCGACGAACCATTTGGACATCGAAACACTCGCCTGGCTTGAGAAGTACTTGAGCGGCTATAAAGGTGCCGTTCTCATCGTCTCCCACGACCGATACTTCCTCGACCGCGTCGTCTCGGTCGTCTATGAGCTGTCGCGTCACCGGAGCCGTCGCTTCGTCGGGAACTATACGAAGTATCTCGAGCAGAAGGCCGCCCTCTACGAACAAGAGAAGAAGCAGTTCGAGTCGCAGCAAGAAGAGATTGCCAAGATGCAGGACTTCATCCAACGAAACATCGCCCGGGCGACGACGACGAAACGTGCCCAAAGCGTGCGGAAACGTCTCGAGAAAGTAGACCGACTCGATGCTCCGGATGGTGACGAACGCAGTGCCGTCCTCTCGTTCTCTATCAAACGCCAGAGCGGGAACGATGTATTGAGCGCAAGTGACCTCGCCATCGGATACGAGGAAGCAATCGCTCAAAATCTCCGTTTCCAGCTACAGCGCGGGGAATCCGTCGCGCTCGTCGGTCCGAACGGGGTCGGGAAGTCGACACTTCTCAAAGTGTTGACGAAACAACAAACCGCCCTCACCGGTGACATCCGTTACGGGACGGGGGTCGAAATCGGCTACTACGACCAGGAGCAACAAAACTTGTCTGACGCGAACCGTGTCATCGACGAGATTTGGAACGACTGGCCGCTCATGCGCGAGCAAGAAGTGCGGAGTCTGCTCGGACAGTTCCTCTTCAGTGGCGATGACGTCATGAAGCGTGTTCATGAACTATCCGGTGGCGAACGGGCACGACTCACCTTGGCCAAGCTGAAGCTCGAGCAACCGAACCTCCTCATCCTGGACGAGCCGACGAACCACTTGGACCTCGACTCGAAGATGATTTTGGAGAATGCCCTCCTCGACTATCCGGGCACGATTCTCTTCGTCTCGCATGACCGCTACTTCATCGATCGACTCGCGACGCGTGTTCTAGAGATCACACCGAACGGCATCGACGAGTATCTCGGAGACTATTCGTACTACGTCGAGAAGAAAGAAGAGCTCGAGGAACTGGCGCGACTCGCCCGTGAAGAGACGAAGCAGGTCGTCGTGAAAAAACAACGCGCCGATAAGGAACAACAGCGAGAAGAGCGCCGCATCAAACAGCGCATCGAAGAGATTGAGCAAGCGATTGAGCAACATGAGAATCGTCTCGACGAGATTGAACAGTTGCTTTGTGAGCCGGACGTCTTCAACGACTTTGCCCGTGCCCAGGAGTTATCGACCGAATCGGACGCAGCGAAAGAATCGATTACCGCACTTTATGCGGAATGGGAGGAACTCCATACATGATGCGTACCCGTGCCATGCGAATCGAGTTCATTCAAGCGTTCCTGACGGGACTCGCCTACATCGTGCCGACCGGGACCGAGTTCGTGTCTGAACTCATCCGCGGGGAGCCGACCATCGTCCCGTCTATTCTCTTTTTCTTCCTGCCGGTCGTCATCGGCTTCATCATTCAGACGTGGCCAGGGATACTACTCAGTCTCTTCAGTGGCCTGCTCATGAGCACGCTCTTCATCCGGTTCGTCGTCTGGCCGGTTGATGTGACCGTTCACACGTTCTATGCCCCTGGATCGGTGTGGGCCCACTTCTATGAAGAGACGCTCTTCATGTGGATCCTCGCCCTGCTCGTGTTCATCGTGAGCCGCATCAATACGTGGCATCGGGAGAATTATCGACAACCAAAAGCATGAACAGACCGTCCTCTTTTTGAAGGGGACGGCTTTTTCATTTATGTATAAATTTATTTATAGATAAGGTGTTTTTTCTTAATTTGTTTTTCGTTAAAGCGCGCGTTATTCTAGTCACGTACCGAAACAACGGATGATTTCTTAGGAGGAATGAAAGATGAGTAAACATGTATTAATGGTCGTGACGAACGCAAAAGAAATGAATGAAGGTCACACGACTGGACTTTGGTTGTCCGAGTTTGGTGAGGCATACGTCGAGTTCAAACAACAAGGATATGACATCACGGTCGCTAGCCCGAACGGTGGTCAATCTCCAATCGACGCACGCAGTTTAGAAGGAGAAGTACCGGCTGACATTCAAGCGACGGCTCCCCTTCTTGAAGACACAATCGATTTGAAGACGATCACAAACTTCGATCAGTTTGATGCCATCTTCATGCCAGGTGGTCACGGAACGATGTTCGACCTTCCACAAAGCGAAGCGTTAAATGTTGCGATCCGTTCACTATTTGAAGCAGGTAAAACGGTTGCTGCCGTCTGCCACGGTCCAGCTGGTCTAGTCGGCGCGACATTGTCTGACGGTACACCACTCGTGAACGGTAAAACGATCGCGACGTTCACGGACGAAGAAGAACGTGCGACTGGTCTTGATATCTACATGCCGTTCATGCTTGAAACGCGTCTTCGTGAACTCGGTGCGAACATCGTGCTCGCAGACAACTTCACAGAAAACGTTCAAGTCGATGGAAACTTGGTAACAGGCCAAAATCCACAATCGACCGTTGCTGTCGCAAAAGCCGTCATCAACACATTAAACTAATCGATTCTTTCTCGTTGCCAATCGATGAAAGAGAGCGACCCGCCTGTTCGAGAACAGGCGGGTTTTATAGATGAGGAGGAATGAAGATGATTACCATCTTAGCTCAGATTCAAGCGAAGCCCGGTCTCGGGTCCGCGCTTGAGACACATTTACGTCAAGTCGTCACCCCATCACGCGCCGAGTCAGGTTGCGTCTTCTATACGTTACATCGTGTTGAAGGCAACCCGGACGCGTTCGTCTTTTATGAACAGTGGGCCGACAAGGCGGCACTCGATACGCATATCGCCTCACCCCACTATCAAACGTATCGCCAAGAAGCAGAGCCGCTTCTCGCTAGTCGCGACGTTCAATTTTTAGAAGAAATCAAGGAGGTTGACTAACCTATGGAACGTTTTCAATATCATAACCCGACTAAACTCTTATTCGGAAAAGGACAACTAGAATCACTCCGTACCGAAATTCCACAATACGGGGACCGCGTCCTTCTCTTATACGGTGGAGGGAGCATCAAAGCGAACGGTCTTTATGAAGAAGTAACCGCTCTGTTAGCCGATATGCAAGTAACCGTCGTCGAACTTTCTGGCGTCGAACCTAACCCGCGTCTGACGACAGTTCAAACAGGAATCGATTTAGTGCATGAACACCAAATCGATCTCATCCTTGCTGTCGGAGGAGGGAGCGTCATCGACTGTGCGAAAGGAATCGCAGCCGGTGCCAAATATGACGGGAATCCATGGGACATTGTGACGCGACAAGTCCCCGTCACAGATGCGTTACCGATTGGGACCGTTTTGACATTGGCGGCAACAGGATCGGAAATGAACGGTGGGGCCGTCATCACGAACTGGGAGGCGCAAGATAAGCGCTCGTTCGGCTCTCCCCTCACTTACCCGAAATTCAGCGTACTCGACCCGACGTATACGTTGAGTGTACCGGCGAACCAGACCGTCTACGGAATCGTCGATATCATGTCGCACGTCTTCGAACAATACTTCCACGCTTCAGAGAACGCCCTGCTCCAAGAGCGGTTCGGTGAATCGATTTTACGCACCATGATGGAGACGGCACCACGTCTCGTTCAAAACTTGAATGATTTTGACGCACGGGAAACGATGCTCTTGAACGGAACGTTTGCCTTGAACGGGACATTATCGATGGGCGTGAAGACGGACTGGGCGACTCATATGATCGAACATGCGGTCTCTGCCGTCTACGATATCCCCCACGGTGGCGGACTTGCGATTCTCTTCCCGGAATGGCTTCGCTATGTCGGGAAGACACGTCCCGAGCGCATCATTCAACTCGGTGAACGCGTCTTTGGCATTGACGTGAACGGCAAGTCGGACGAGGTGCTCGTCGAGGAGACCGTTCAGGCGTTACAAGACTTCTGGACATCAATCGGCGCACCGTCACGTCTCAGCGATTATGAGATTGACGCCACACACCTCGAATTGATGGCAGAACGGGCGATGGTCGCTGAACAGATTGGCCAGTACGTCCCACTCCGACAACAAGACGTATCAGCAATCTTAAAAAACGCATTATAAAAAGTAGGGCCCACGTGGGTCCTACTTCATTTTGCATCCTGCAGCGCTTGGATGACTTGATTGATGACGGGGTCATGCTTTGACTCAGTCCGATGCGCGAGATAAATGACATTCGTCGCAAAACGCTCTGGCGCCACGACTTGAACCGTTCCTCGCTCGAGTGCATGCCGAATCAAATAGTTCGGTAAGATGCTAATGCCACACTTCGATTCGATTGCCGCAAGGATGGCGTCGACGTTCGGTAGGATCATCTCTGGACGGATGTCTGGGCGTTCCCCGAACTGCGTCTGGTAGTAACGACGGATGATGGGAAGCTCCAATCCATAACTGATCCACGGCTGACGGTCCATCCAGTCTTTTAACTCGTCGGTCGGGACCTCCCAATCGCTCGGCGCCACCAATGAAAAGGACTCGTCGGCAATCGGGACATATTGGACTCCCGGCTCATCCATCCGCTTCGTCGCGATGACGAAGTCGAGCTCCCCGTCTGCTAACCGTTTAATCAATTCCGCTGTCATCCCGAAATCTGCGATGTACTGTGCAGCATCAAGCGGCAAAGCGGGTATAATCTCATGTGTGACGAACTCGGTCGGTCCACCGAACTTGAGGACAGGACGCGGTTGCTCCCCTGAGACGTATTTCATCTCAAGTGATAGTTCCTCGAGACGGTCGATCAAACCGACCACTTGCGTGTATAGTTCCTTCCCCGCATCCGTCGGAATCATCTGACGTGGCGCTCGTGTGAAGAGGGACGTCTCGAGTTCCGCTTCGAGTGCGGCGATATGTTGGCTGACAGCCGGTTGGGTCAAAAAGCGGACACGCGCTGCTGCCGACACGGAACGTTGTTGGTACACGTGGATAAAACTGCGATACCATTCAAAATCAATCATCTGTGTAAACTCCTTTTGTATTCGTTATCTTCAGTATAAAAGGCAGTAAATCATAAGACAAATAATGTTTAAAGGATATATCGATAAATAAATTTATAAGGAGTGGATAGTTGATGAAAGCTTTATTACTACACGAACCGAACACATGGCAGACGATGCGAATCGAGGAGGTTGATACACCGACGCTTCGTTCCGGTGAGGTATTGATTGAAGGAGAATATGCAGGGCTCAACCCCGTCGACTATAAAACGGCGACCAACGGCAAATCCGAATGGTCATACCCTCACATCCTCGGGCTCGATGTCGCGGGTACGATTGCCGCTATCGCAGATGACGTGACGAATGTACAAGTCGGTGACCGCGTCCTATACCACAGCAACTGGAATGAATGGGGTGGTTTCGCCGAGTTCACACGTGCCAAGGCGCACATGGTCGTCCCGATTTCAGAATCGATCTCGTTCGCTGATGCGGTCGCTTTACCGACAGCTGGATTCACAGCGTACCAAGCCATTTTTGAAAAACTTCCGATGAATGCGATCGACACGATCCTCATTCACGCGGGTGCCGGTGGTGTCGGTGGCTTTGCCATTCAGCTGGCGAAGTATCTCGGAAAACGTGTCATCACGACCGCTTCAGCGCGCAACCATGACTGGGTCAAACAGCTCGGAGCTGACGAGGCCATCGATTACAATACGGAAGACTGGCAACAACGAGTGATGGAACTGACGAGTGGTCACGGTGTCAATGCCGTCATCGATCCCGTCGGTCGTGAGACGGCGACCGCTTCCCTCCAAGTCATCGCCTACAACGGACACATCGCTCATATCGCCGGAGCCCCTGACATGAGTGTCATTAAACCGTTCACACGTGTCATCTCCTACCATGAGGTCGCCCTCAATGCGATTCATCATCAACAGGACCGCGTGAGCGAGGCGAACATCGTCCGCATCGGCACACACATGCTCGAACTGCTTGCAGCGGGCGAGATTCAACCGATGATTCAAGAGACGATTCCGTTCGCGGACATCCCGAAGAAGTTGGTCGAACTCTCAGACCGACACGTCGTCGGGAAGATTGTTGCCAACCTAAAAGCATAATCACAAAAGTCATCCCCATTATAGATTGACATTGATAATCATTTTCAATTAGTCTGTTATTGAGGTGATTTCAATGAAACTACTGATTGGATATGTGAGCATGTCTGGCAATACGGAAGACATCGCGAATCTGATTCGACATACATGGCAGGACGCAGGACACGATGTATCGATATCTGACGATTTGGAATCCTTACGCATCGAGCAATTCGCCGATTATGATGGAGTCATACTCGGTACCTATACGTGGGGAGACGGAGATGTTCCGTATGAGGCCGAGGATTTCGTATATGATTTGGAAGAGGCCGCGTTAAACGGTTTGCCGTGTGCCGCCTTCGGTTCAGGGGATACGGACTATCCCAAATATTGTGCAGCCGTCGATACCATCGAGCAAGCCTTTCAAACTGCCGGTGCGAACATTCTTGTCCCTGCGCTCAAGATTGAATTCGACCCGGATACGGATGAAAAAAAGGAAGCATGTCTCGCGTTCGCCCATACATTCCTTCAACAACTTGAAGCACTCAAAAAGGTTCAGCCTCGTGGCTGAACCTTTTTGTTAGAAGTAACGCAGTGGTTGGAATCCGATTGTATGGAAGTCGAGCTTCGTCCCGTCTTCAGCGATAAAGAAGACAGCCTCGTTCGTGTCGACGTCACGTGTGAACACTTTATAGAACGTCATCGTTTTTTCGCCATTCGTCACATAACGTGCCTCATGCGTCGAGATGACTTGCGCGAACAGTTGCTGTTCGTCGAGTTCCTCAATCAAATCATCAAACTTCGCCGCTTCTTCTTCCGTTGCCTCGCGACCCCGCTCGATTTCATAATAAGCATCGCTCGCTTTTGGCTGTACCCCGAGATTGCGATCGACGACGATCACACGCTCCGGCTCTTGGTCGACGACACTTGTGTAGCCATATAGTGACTCGATGAGCGTATTCTCTCCGGTCACGCGACCGATGCCTTCTAATGACTCTTCTCCAGTGAGTGACTTCACTCGTGTCTCTTCTGGAACAATCTCCTCTTGATAAGCGATATTGTAAGCGCGGATGATCTCACGTACTTGTAAGAACGTCGCAACGACGAGTAGTACGATGAGTCCTCCGATGATGATGCGTTTCGTCATGTCTCTATTTCCCCCTAGACTGTCATGCTCTCTTCTAAGGATAACCCAGGAACCGCGTTCATCGCTAGTGTATCGCGCTTTCCGCGCACATACGCGTGATGTGCTGCCAACCCGATCATGCCTGCGTTGTCCCCACAGAGGTCAAGCGGTGGAATGACGAGTTGAATTCCTTCAGCTGTAGCCGCTTCTTGAAGCGCTGCGCGGAGGCCACGGTTCGCCGCGACACCACCCGCGACAAGCAATTGCTTCGCCCCTTTTTCCTTCACGGCACGGATCGCTTTCTCGACGAGCACTTCGACGACACTCGCCTGGAAGCTCGCCGCCAAGTTTTCAGGGATGACCGTCTCTCCCCGTTGCTCCGCATTGTGTACGGCGTTGATGACCGATGACTTCAAGCCACTGAAACTGAAGTCGAAACTACCCGGTTCGAGACGAACGCGTGGGAAGTTGTACGTGTCTTCCCCGACCGCTGCCAAGCGGTCAATCGCGGGACCTCCCGGATATGGGAGACTGAGTGTGCGCGCGACCTTATCGTACGCCTCACCCGCCGCGTCGTCACGCGTCTCTCCGATGACTTCGAAGACACCGTGTTCTGACATATAGACGAGTTCTGTATGTCCCCCTGAAACGACGAGACAGACGAGCGGGAACTGCATCTCTTCAACGAGTTCGTTCGCGTAAATATGTCCGGCGATATGGTGGACACCGATGAGCGGTTTTTGATGGGCGAATGCCAACGCCTTGGCCGCACTGATTCCGACGAGAAGGGCACCGACAAGACCCGGTCCTTGTGTGACCGCGACCGCATCGACGTCTTCCATCGTCACGCCGGCCTCACTCAATGCATCGTCAATCACGTACGTGATGCGCTCCACATGATGACGAGACGCCACTTCAGGGACGACGCCACCAAATCGTTTATGACTCTCGATTTGAGAAGAGACGACGTTCGACAATAACGTCTTTCCGTCTTTGACGAGCGCAACAGACGTCTCGTCACAGCTCGACTCAATCGAGAGAATCAGTGATGTGTTCATTCTGACTCACTTCCTAACTTCGCCCAATAAATATAGGCGTCTTCATTATTATCCTGATAGTAGCGTCTTCTCCGACCGGCTTGCATAAAACCGAACTGTTCATATAGTTTTTGCGCGCCAACGTTCGACACGCGGACTTCTAACGTCAATCCGACGAGTCCTTTTGACTTGGCGAACGCGACAAGTTCCGCTAACAATTGATTGCCGATGCCCTGTCCACGAAACTCAGGTAAGACGGCAATGTTTGTGATATGTCCTTCATCGACAATCGTCCAAACGCCGACAAACCCGACGACCCGTTTGTCATGGACCGCGACAAAATAAACGGCCTGTTCATTTCGAAGCATCTCATTCATGAACGCCTCTTTTGTCCACGGAATGGCGAATGACGCTTCTTCGACTTTCGTCACTTCCTCGACATCAAGCCACGTCATCCGACGAATTTTCACGTCAGCCATTGTTTTGTCCCTCTAACCATTTCGCTTCCGCCTCGGCGAGTCGCAAATACTCCGGTTCAAACGAGTGAACATCGCTCGTCTCATCGCTGAAGACGACCAAATCACTCGCACGCCCATATCGATGGGCAGCCGGTGCTTCGATATAGTCATATTCACTTAACACGTCACGGAACGGTTCCACGTCTCCGACGACAAGGAAGCGCCCTTGACTATTCAGTCGCAACCAATCTGAGACGGAGGCGTGCTGATCATGCGTTAGTGCTTTGTTGTGTTGATAATATCCGATATACGCGTTGCCACGGCGTGCGTCAATCAATGAAACGACCGGCAAATCGGTATTCGGGGCCGCTGCCATGAGCTGTAGGGCAGATACACCGATGAGTGGAAGATTGAGCGTATAAGCGAGTGTCTTCGCTGTCGTCACTCCAATCCGAATTCCCGTGTACGACCCGGGTCCGGTCGTGACAACGATGCGTTCGAGCATGTTCGGTGTCCACTTGACCGCTGCCATGAGCTGTTCAATCATCGGCATGAGTGTGACCGCATGGTTTTTTGAGACCATGACCGTCGCTTCGGCTTGAATCTCTCCAGCCTCACTTAACGCGACTGACAAACGTGTCGTCGCCGTATCAATCATCAATTGCTTCATGCGAGCACCTCCTTGGCGATTTGAACGTAACGCTCACCCGTCGGAGCAAGTGTCAGTTTACGTTCTTCGTCGCCAACCCGTTCAATCGTGATGGCCAAGCGTTCTTCCGGGAGCGAGGACTCGATCAAGTTCGACCACTCGACGATGGCGACACCATCACCGTTGATATATTCCTCAAGACCGATGTCATCCCCCGTATCTTCGAGACGATAGACATCCATATGATAGAGCGGCAATCGCCCTTTATATTGTTTCATAATGGTGAAGGTCGGACTGTTGACGTTCCGCGTGACACCGAGTCCTTTTGCGAACCCTTGTGTGAACGTCGTTTTGCCGGCACCGAGGTCACCGTTTAACGTGATGACCGTCCCTGCTTCGACGAGTGTGGCCAAACGTTCTGCCACCGCCTGCGTCTCCGCCGCAGAATGCGTAATCAATGTATACATGAATGGTTCTCCTTTTTCACTTCTCATACGTACTCATTGTACACTTCATTTTAAGCAAAAAAAAACACGAAACGCCATCGTTTCGCTATCTCATTTAAAAATTGGTTGCGGGGGCTGGATTTGAACCAACGACCTTCGGGTTATGAGCCCGACGAGCTACCAGACTGCTCCACCCCGCGACGACATATGAAATTAAATAAAAATTGGTTGCGGGGGCCGGATTTGAACCGACGACCTTCGGGTTATGAGCCCGACGAGCTACCAGACTGCTCCACCCCGCGATGGTTTGAATTGTTTCGACATCCTCTATAATAAGCGAGACAGTTATAAAAAGCAACCATTTTCTTAATGTTTTTTCAAAAATGGAATCGGGAACAGATATAACAGCATAGACTATTAGAGAAAAGGGGCGCGACCGCCATGTCCAAATGGGGAAATCGATTCAAGAAATGGTTCTTTTCGGAGATCGAAGCCGAGATCACGTTTGACCCGGCAGCACTCATTCCGAAGCAGACCGTGACGGGTACGTTGCACGTCTCCAACCCGACAACGAATGTCGTTCGATTACAGGAACTCACCCTGACCTTCTTGACGACGTTCAAAGACATCACCATGGAAGGAAACGAGTTCAATCGAGAAGCTGATATTCAAGAAGTCCCGATTCCACTATCGCTTGTACTAGAACCCGGAGCGAAAGAGGATGTTCCGTTTTCATTCGAGTTGACGATGTACGCACCCTCTTCTGCCGGCGCCCCGTATAGTATAGAGGCTACATTATGGGACAAGGACATCAAACGAGTTTGGTTTGATGTGCTCGACCACATCGAAATCGAACCGATGCCTGAACTGAAACGATTACTCGATGCGACCGCTCACGCTGGACTTGAGCCGATGTTCGTCCGAAACGTGATCGACCCGCTCGGGGAAGAACGTCCGTATCCATTCGTTGAAAAGTATGGATTCAAGCCGGTCGGAGAATGGGCCGATGAGTTCGAGGTCGTCAAATCGTTTTGGCGCTTGCATGAAGACGGGATTGACCTCTACTACTGGCTCGACAACATCGAGAAACAGCGAACGCTCGAATCGATGGCGAACGACGTCGAATTACGTCATCGTTCCCTCACATGGGAGCAGCTCGAGCGCGAACAGGAACAGCTCGGTCTCGGCATTCAAGATACGTTACGCAGTCACCGCTCCTCGTGAGCGGTTTTTTCAATTAGAATTTCATCCTTACTCGTATTGACGATGGTTTGAAAGTGGTGGCGATACGGATGCATGAACAATTCATATTGCAGACGTCGCTCTACATGTGAAGCGTGTAAGTAGTCCAGCTCCATACCCCGTTCCTTAATATCACGATGCGAACGTCGCTTGAACTCAGTCTCCCCGTCTGTGTAGAGATAAATCGATTGATCAAAAGATGAAAGATCCAGGAATGCGACACTCATCCCTTCAATAATCGTGATCGGCTTCTCCGGATCAATCCATGTCCGCTCTAGATAGGGGACATCAATCGTATAAAAGCCGATTCCCTCTCGAATCATACGGACATCTCGCTCGAGTGAGAGCAGATGATGTGCGGCCGGATGACACGCCGTCATCTTATACTGATGGGTCGTTCCATCGTGTTGATACGTGAGGATCGTTTGTTTCCGCAACTGTGAATCTGTGATATACGGGTCTGTGTGAAGCAGGTTTATATCACCGAGTCGTTCCCGTAATTTTTCTGCCAACGTCGATTTTCCGGCTGCCCCGTGTCCGGAGATAGCAATCATCGTGCGTTGATCCGGTCTCACGCTTTGTACGATACCCTCAATCAGTTGTTCCATGATTCTCCCCCTTTTGGTAATTTTGTTGTTTCAGAAAAACAAATACACGTCATTCATCCTCTATCCGTTTTCGAAGCCTGATTGCTGAAACAGTAAACATCATAAAGGCAATCAACGAAAACGAACTGACAATGATCAGAGTGGTCGATATGGGAGAACTAAAGAAAAATGGAATCAATAAAATCAATAGCGCCCCGGTGACTGCCATCCCTCTAATAAGAAATACCATCGTTTTACTCATTTTCTCTTCACTCTCCTTGAACTAAGCAAAAGCACCCTTACTATAAATATAATGACAGACAGCTCATCGTGTCAGGATGAGCTGTCTTCTTTTTTCTTCAGTCTCGTCAAGCTTCTGTTCTAACGTTTCCACTTGTCTCGTCATACGAGCAATCAGCTGACTGATTTCCTTATCCAGTCCGTTCACTTGATCTAAGGAATCATTGATTCGTCCATGCATCGTCCATTCTGAAAAAATATCATCCAAAAAGTAATCTGCGAACTGAATGAGTGAACCTCGATCGACATGCAACTCCTGAACAATACCTTGCACGTCCGCTAATTCACGGGAGAAACGCTCTAACGCAGATTGTAATTCGTGCATCGTCTGCTCGGAAGCATCTAGCGCCTCATGTTTCATTGCTGTGGCAATCAAGCCACCCCCGAAGAACGTGTCATACGTCGACCACCCCTTCGCACTATCTAGATGTTTGAGTGTTTTTGCAATCGTTGATCGCGCCGCCTTACCGGCAACGATGGCTTCCCGATACTCGATAAGAAGTTCATTCGTTTCGGCTTGTTGATTCGTGAGATGGTGTAGGTCTCGGCGAATAGCTGGATCTTTCGCAAGATGGGATTCTTTTGTTTCTAAGAAGGTCCCCCACTCAGCGTCGATGCCCTCATAAACCTCGAGCTGTTCTTGTAATTCTCGATGTTCGAGCGTCAATTCGTCAATCATCGCCTCGTGTTCTCGTAATTTCAGTTCAGCGCGAGCAGCCTCTTCCATTTCGATGGTCCGTTGTTCATCAAACGCGCCTCGTAACTTTCGCCATGTGTTGACGAGCGAGAATTCTTCAAGGTCATACACATCACGTTGTTCTTTCGTGAATGTGTTGAGTAGTGCCTTCCGCACCGCCTCATGCTCGTTCAACTGTTTGTTTAGTATCTCTTGCTTACGAACAAGTCGATCACGCTCTGCGATACGCTGTTGTAAGTCTAATTGGGTCTGCTGAAAATTTCCCATTATGTTTCCCCTCTCTTTGTACTGATTAAAGTGTCGATTGGAATACCATTTATCGTCATGCCTTCGACATCACATCCTGTCAACGTGACATTCGTCAGGTCACATTGATTAAATGTAGCACCTCTCAGATTCGAATGATGCATTTGAACAGTACGTCCATTCTCTTGCATCGTCACAAAATTGAATCGCGAGCCTGTCAAATTTAAATCACTGAACGTACTATTCCGGAAATTGATGTTCCGAAAAAGGCTTTGACTGAAATTACAGTTGCTCGCAGCAAGTGACGAGACATTACTATTTGTGACCGCCAAAAAGCTCGCGTTTACCCCGTACGCTTGCCAACCTTCACATGACTGTTCTTCAAAGCAATGCGTACTCGGTTTTGCTTTTGTTCGTTTGACGAAACATACCTCATCTTCTGATTCATATACGACTTGAAATC
This sequence comes from Exiguobacterium sp. PFWT01, assembly GCF_018255795.1. Lineage (GTDB taxonomy): Bacteria > Bacillota > Bacilli > Exiguobacteriales > Exiguobacteriaceae > Exiguobacterium. The sequence goes on from NZ_CP073755.1 coordinate 2,553,159, forward strand.
CTAATTGTTTATAAAAACGAATGTTTCTTGTTTGATGTGTCGATGTTTCCAACTCCCAAATCCGTACATGCGGAGATTGAGCTTCTACATATTGAATTAACGCTTTACCGATTCCTTGCCCTTGCCTATCAGGATGTACAAAAACACGATCGATTCGTGCATAGTCATCACCAGTGAGGGTTAAGACAATTGCCCCAACGATGTGTTTGTCCTGCTCAATGACATAGCATGTTAACTCTTCAATCATATATTGTGTCATCGCCTCGAGATCGTATTCCGGTGGTTCAACATTCAAATCTCTCTCAGACAATTGCAAAGAAAGTGCTTCTTGTTGAAAACTTGCAGTTGAAACTTTCGTAATCCCTGAAACATCTTTTAAAGTGGCTAATCGAATATACAAAACAATCCCCTCTTTCTCATACTTAGTACGAAAAAGAAGGGATAAAGTTTCAAAGAAACAAAAAACGACCGAGCGTATGCTCGGTCGTCCTGCGTTGTTGCCTGGCAACGTCCTATCCTCACAGGGGGAGATCCCCCAACTACTTTCGGCGCTGAGACGCTTAACTTCCGTGTTCGGCATGGGAACGGGTGTGGCCGTCTCGCTATCGCCACCAGACTTTACAGGGCTTGTTCCCTGAAAACTGAGGATTCATCAACACAAACCATTAGACTAGATCAAAGCCTCGACCGATTAGTATCATTCAGCTCCACGTGTCGCCACGCTTCCACCCATGACCTATCTACCTCATCGTCTCTGAGGGGTCTTTCTTGATTGCTCAAAGGGAAATCTCATCTCGGAGGGGGCTTCATGCTTAGATGCTTTCAGCACTTATCCCGTCCGCACGTAGCTACCCAGCGGTGCTCCTGGCGGAACAACTGGTACACCAGCGGTGCGTCCATCCCGGTCCTCTCGTACTAAGGACAGCTCTCCTCAAATTTCCTACGCCCACGACGGATAGGGACCGAACTGTCTCACGACGTTCTGAACCCAGCTCGCGTACCGCTTTAATGGGCGAACAGCCCAACCCTTGGGACCTACTCCAGCCCCAGGATGCGATGAGCCGACATCGAGGTGCCAAACCTCCCCGTCGATGTGGACTCTTGGGGGAGATCAGCCTGTTATCCCCAGGGTAGCTTTTATCCGTTGAGCGATGGCCCTTCCATGCGGAACCACCGGATCACTAAGCCCGACTTTCGTCCCTGCTCGACTTGTAGGTCTCGCAGTCAAGCTCCCTTCTGCCTTTGCACTCTTCGAATGATTTCCAACCATTCTGAGGGAACCTTTGGGCGCCTCCGTTACTGTTTAGGAGGCGACCGCCCCAGTCAAACTACCCGCCTGACACGGTCCTCCAGCCGGATCACGGCTGCGAGTTAGAGACTCTATACGCAAAGGGTGGTATCCCAAGGGTGTCTCCACCGAAGCTGGCGCTCCGGCTTCACAAACTCCCACCTATCCTGTACATCGCGTACAAAGCCTCAATATCAGGCTGTAGTAAAGCTCCATGGGGTCTTTCCGTCCTGTCGCGGGTAACCTGCATCTTCACAGGTACTATGATTTCACCGGGTCTCTCGTTGAGACAGTGCCCAAATCGTTACGCCTTTCGTGCGGGTCGGAACTTACCCGACAAGGAATTTCGCTACCTTAGGACCGTTATAGTTACGGCCGCCGTTTACTGGGGCTTCGGTTCAGTGCTTCTCTTGCGATGACACATCCCCTTAACCTTCCAGCACCGGGCAGGCGTCAGCCCCTATACTTCATCTTGCGATTTAGCAGAGACCTGTGTTTTTGCTAAACAGTCGTTTGGGCCTATTCACTGCGGCTTATGTTTCCATAAGCGTCCC
>NZ_CP073756.1:0-51594 GCF_018255795.1 Exiguobacterium sp. PFWT01
GAAGCGGAACCGACGAAGGTGCCGTTCTATATCCTGTATCCAAAGGGTGGCTCGAACGTGACCGCTCCAGTAGCAACACCGGCTCCAGGTGAATACACAGGAGCGCAGTCGGTCGAGTTGACGGCCGCAGCGGGTGCCAAGATTTATTACACGACCGACGGTTCATACCCGACACCGCTCAACGGTATCGAGTACACGACACCGATCAACGTCGCGGCGACAACGACCATCAAGGCGGTTGCGGCTCTGGGTGTCGACACGTCGGCTCCTGTCTCGTTCGTTTACACAATCAACGTCTAATCGCATGACCGCTCCTTCATCGGGGCGGTTTTTCTTTTTGGCATATCAGATCATCAGTAATGGAGGAATCGAACATGGAAGAACTTTTACATGAACCGAAGAAAATCGTCGTCGACGGCAATGAATACACACAGCAACGTCTCAGTGTCGTTCATATCTTCTTATTCGTCAAAATCTTGAAACAGGCGCGCATCGTGAACTATGTTGGTTCTCTCATCAACGACTTTAGTCGTGAGGATGTAGGGAACGAAGAGCGGGTCGGAGCGGCAGTGAACCTCGTCTTCACCCTGATCGAGGCAGAGACAGAGATTTACGACCTATTCGGTAAGTTGCTCGGGGTGAGCGGCGAGGAGTTCAAGAACTTTCCTCCGGAGACGCTGATTGATGTTACAGAGAACATCATCAACGCACCTGACCTCAAGGCTTTTTTCAACGCTCTGAAGCGTCTCCTTCCACAAGCAGAGGAAGACGCGATTCTTCCAGTGACGGAAGCGATGACCGCTCCGATGACAGCGGAGTAAGCGATTCAGAGCTGTACCGTGCGATTGACCGGATCCAGAGCCGATACGGATGGACCGATGAGTATATTCTAAATCTCCCGTTCGCACGCTTCCGACAGCTCATGCAGGACACGGCCGAATGGGTCTATGAGGAAGGGCGAGAGGCCTATCGACGACAGGCATTCCTTGCCTGGCATCAATCGAACACCCTTGCCGGCATGTTCGGCGGTTCGCAGGAACTCCCGTCCTTCGGAGAGTTTCTCGACACGATGGGACTCGGTGACGGGACAACAGAAAGCCCGCAAGTCGAGACGGCAGAAGAGGCACTCCATACAGTGCTCCAGCAATTCGGGGTGGCCGACTATGAAGGACAGGCCGCTCACTTACTCACGAAAGGATAGAGGTGAAATCATATGGCAGCAAACAACGACATCCTGGAATTGTTTGAGATGGTGGGTACGGTGGCCATCGATGTGGCCAAGTCGGTCAAAGAGCTCACGGACCTCGAGAAACTCGGCCAAGAGACCGCCGATTCGTTACAGGCGGACTTCGAGCGTGCGTTCCGCTCCATCTCACGTCTATCGGCATCCCCCGACATCGACATCAACAGCGAGGGCGCACTGAGCGAGATCCAGGCGTTCCGTCAGACTTTCGAGAAAATGCTGAAGGACCTCGAGGCGAACGGAAAGGTGGACTTCAACACGGACCCGGCCGTCCGTGACCTCCAGGCGCTCAGATTGCAGGCAGAATCGCTCGAGCGGATGTTCGAGGGGTCAGAGGGTGACATCAACGTGGACGTCAACGAGGCGCGCGCCAAGCTATCAGAAATGATGGGACGTGCGACCGCTCTCCGGACGACACTCAGTGGCCAGGACTACCAGGTGAACGTCAGAGGTAACGAGGCGATTCAGATGCTTCGTCAAATCGTTGATTATGCCCGACGAGCGGATGCCGCTCTCACACGTCTCCGTGACCGCTTCGCCAACCTCAACCTGGACGCGGTGATCAACGAGACGGTGAACCGTGTCATCAAGACGACATATGAGAACGCCGGTGACCCAGGCGTCATGGGGTCACAGGTCACACCGAGCGGAGACCAACAATCGAACGGACCTCCATCGAGTGGGAAAGACAGCAGTTTAGCCCATTCCGCATTGGCCGGAGCGACAGCAGCGGCGATGACGGGATTGGGAGCGGTTGGGGCGGCTGGCAACGCCGCCGCTCGACGCGTGAATCAATTCGGTTACGACCTCAACCGAGCAAACCGGGCCATCGAGGCATACCACAGACGAATGCTGAACTATGCGTTGCGGATGAATCCGCAGAACGCGCTCGGTATGGCCCGACAACGCCTGGAAATCTCGATGCCTGGCTTCGACTATTTCAAGGATTCCAAGAACATGGTTCAGCTCATGGCCACATACGGCATGATCGAGCAGGGAATCACAGGGGCGCGTCGCCAGCTTTCCCAACTCGGGTTTGGCCGGACGAAGACCGAGATCAAGGCCATCGAGAATCAGATGCATGCGATGGCCAACGTACGACTCGATAACCTCCGTGACCAGATCAAGCTCACCGAGAAAGCGCTGAGTGAAATGAAGAAGAGCGCCAACGCCGACGAATTGACGGATGAAATCGCCAAGACGGAAGCGGCGCTCAAGAAATATAAGAAGGCGTTCCAGGAATCCGCTCCTGTCGACCAGATTGCCAAGGCGAACGGTTATGCAGCGGACAAGATTTTCGGGAAGGACGTCATCTATAAACCGTTCTCGAACGCGCTAGACAAGATGGGCGGCCGTATCGTCGCCTTCGCAAACAAGGATTTAGCTTACTTACAGAACAAGACGTATGAGGCCATCGACAACGCGGCGACGAAAATCGTCGGTCCGCAGACGACGAAGGCCGAGACGAAGGCGAAGATCAATCAGCTCGCCATGCGCTATCAGATGTTCGGCATGCAGCTGAACACGTTCGTCACCCCTGCCGTCCTGGCGCTCGCCGCTGCCTTTGGTATGGTCGCGGCCAACGCTCAAAAGGGATGGGGCAAGTTCGAGGCGCAGACGCTTCAGACGAACAAGGAGATGGAGGAGTTCAAGAACCTCATCGCGGACACGTCAGCGGACACGGGCGCCTCTATCGAAGAAGTGGGGGGTCTCTTCTCGGTCCTTCATAACCAGATGGGACGCACGAAAGAGAACATCAAAGAAGCCGCCGAAATCGGATTGAACTTTGCGAAGGTCTGGGAGGTCGACGCGGCTGAAGCTGTCGGTTCGGTCGACATGATCGTACGCGAACTCGGTGTGACGCAGGAAGAAGCGGCTGACATCTTCGCCCTGGCGTTGAAGAAACATCAGGGAGACATTGAAGCGGCCACAGACGACGTTTACGAGAACCAAGCGGCATGGGCAAAACAAAAAGATACCATGATCGATGGTATGACCGCGTACGAGAAAATGGTCGAGGGCATCGATAACAATGGGATTGCCGCTTCTGAGACGGCTCTCCGGAAAATGGGGAACTCGCTCCTTGAACTTTGGAAGGCGCTCGAACCGACCGTCATCAAGGTGGCCAACGCCATCTCGAAAGCGGCTGATGCGTTGACCACATTCCTCCGCGAGAACCCGAACGTCGCCTCGTTCATCGCACACTTTGCCGCATTCGGTGGCATCATGCTCGTCCTACTAGGGGCACTGTTGCCGGTCGCCAGTCTGCTCATCCGCTTCCGTGGACTCTTCCAAGGGTTCGCACAAGGGCTCGGCATGGCGGGCAAAGGAGCGGTCGTCCTGTCGCCACAGGTACGGATGCTCGTCGATTCGATGACGATGCTCCGGAACGGCATCATCGGACTTCCTAGCCTGTTCCGCTCCTTGTTCCCTGGACTCCTATCTGTACTCCGCTCGCTGCCAGGTATGGTGGCGGGCTTTGTCGTGCAGTTCATCCGGATGAATCCAATCTTATCGATGATCTCGGCCCTCACCTGGGTCATTTATAAAAACTGGGAGCGGTTCGAACCGATACTCGCCTCGATTTGGGATTCACTGAAGCGAATCGGAAACTCCATCATCCAGGCGTTTGCCGGTCCAGGTCAGACGGGAGCGGAAGGATTCAGCGTGATGATGGACAAGTTGGCCAAGATTCTCGGGGACGTGCTCATCCCGCTGTTCGAGATCCTGGCCAAGGTACTCGAAGTCGTCGCCGTCATGATGGAAGGCGGTGGCGGTAACGTCGTCGCATACGGCATGGCCGGCATGTTCCTATTGTCGGTCATCGGCAAGATCATCCCTGGGCTCGGTATGTTCGGCAGTCTCCTCGGTCTCGTGACCGGCAAGGCATCGAAAGGCGGGGCGGCACTCAAAGGGTTGGGCGGCATCGTCTCCGGACTCGGCGGCATGTTCGCCAAAGTCGGTCCGCTCCTGGCCAAGGGAGCGAAAGGGATGTTCAGCTTCCTCCCGACGCTCTTCCGTGGAGCGGGTGGTCTCATCGCTCGTCTGGGCATGATGCTCGTGCCCCTCCTGGCGAACCCGTTCGTCCTGGCAGGCGTGGCCATCGCGGCCGCCCTGGTCGGTGTGGGTGTCCTCATCTACAAAAACTGGGACAAAATCAAGGCCGGGACGATCAAAAAAGTAAAAGAAGTCACCGGGTGGATCAAGAAGCACTGGACCACCATCGCCTCCATCTTCGGAGGTCCGCTCATCGCGGCAGGTCTCGCCATCTTCAAAAACTTTGATGCCATCAAGGCGGGAGCGGTCAAAGGGGCGAAGGCGGTCATTTCCGCTGCCAAGCGCGCCTTCGGTGGATTCACCAGGGAGGTAGGCGCCACGCTCCGGTATCAGTTGGGCGGACTGGCGGACATCTTCTTCTCGGCGGGTGAGGTGCTGAAGAAAATCTTTATCGGCATCTTCTTCGGTTTCCCTCAACTGATCGGCCGTTACCTCGGCTTCGTCCTACGTGTCGCGTCCTCTGCACTGAGCGGGCTCGGACGGATCTTCATGTCACGCATGAACTTCATCCGTCGCGTGTTCAGTGCGGCGCTCGGTTTCTTACGTCGAGCGGCATCCGCGACATTGGGGTTCATCGGTCGGGCGTTCCGAGGTGCGATGACCCTCTGGGCACGTATCGTCTCCGGCGGGATGGCACTCATCCGTCGCATCTTCAGCGCCGTGCTCGGTTTCTTACGCCGAGCGGTATCGTCGGCCTTCTCGTTCATCGGGCGCACGATACGGGCGGCGCTGTCGCTCTGGGGACGCATTATCTCGGCGGGCTTTGCGCTCATCCGTCGTATCTTCTCGACGTCGCTGTCGTTCGTCCGTCGGGTCGTATCTGCAGGCTTTACATTTATCGGCCGTGTGATCCGCTCGACGATGCAGGCAGCGGGTCGGATTGTTTCACAGATTCTAGGGAGCATCCGACGTGGATTCGCGTCTGCCATGAACTTTGTACGAACGACGGTCGCTTCGGCGTTCCGAGCGGTGTACAACTCGATTCGGAATGCGCTCTCCAGTGCGTACCAGGTCATCCGTAACATCTTCAGCAAAATCGGCCAGTTCTTCAGTGGTCTGAAGGACAAGGCGTTCAGTTGGGGCTCGGACATCCTGGCCGGTCTCGAGAAAGGGATTCGTGCCGGAGCCGAGAAGGCCATCGACGCCATCGTCTGGGTCGGTAAGTCGATTGAGAAGGCGTTCCGAGCGGTCATGGGTATCTTCTCGCCGTCCCGTGTATTCGGTCGGTTAGGGGAGCACTTGCCGGAAGGGGCTGCTGTCGGGGTACGTCGCGGGACACCGCTCGTCACGGACGCGGTCACGGACATGGGACTGGCGGCATCGGGCTCATTCGATGCATCCGCCATCGTCAGCCTGGACACCGAGGTCGACGGGGACCCGCTCGACATGATCAAACAATCTTTGGGTGGAGCGGCGGCCAAGGCCAAGGCTCGATTCAAGAACGTCATCAACCCGAAACAGACGACACAGTTCAACCAGGAGAACCGTGCCCAGATGAACAACGTCGAGAAGGTCGAGGTCCATGTTGCGAAAGCCGTGACGGACCAAGACTTTGAGACGATCGGGCAACGAATCCAGAAACGCATCACAGACGAAACGAACAAGGAGGTCAGACGAAGAGGATGATACCTACACTATGTACCTACGTGGGCGAACAGACCCTTCAAGGCACGACCCCGATCGAGGCGGTTGTCGGTCCATCACGAAAGTGGACTGCGCCACCTCTCATCTATGCGGACGACGAGGTCGGCACGTACGGCATCGACTACGCCATCGAGACCGTCCTCACATCCGCCGGTGAAATCACGAAGGCCACATCCGCTCTCATCGTCGAGAGCGGGGGCAAGGCCGTCGAGCGGTTGCGGGTCCGTGGGTCACGTACCTGGACACGCGCCTTCCTACCGGTCGATTCGGGAGAGAGCGCGGTCGGGGTGGCCAGTAACAATCAATTCAGAGGGTCGGACAAAATCTATGTCCGCTCCATCATCGCTCACCGCTATAAGGCGTCCCCGTTCATCTACGCCATCGACCAGTTGAAACCGCCGAAACCGCTCAGCGGGCTCCAGGCGTTCGATTCGCTCGATGGGTCGCTCCGGATGCAGCGGACGGGTAACCTCGGCTGTGAGATCGAGATGACGCTCTGCTTCCTCACGGGTGAGGACTTCGTGAACTTCATGAAGTCACGGCATGACGGCTATATGGTGTTCAAATCACGATATGGTGTCTACGGCGGTTATCTGGACGGCTCGCAGTCGGAACCGGAGCGGAAGGGTGCCAGCGTCTTCCTACGTGTCAAATTCCTCTCGCCACAGCGAGCGGGCGTAGGGGTTGATGGTCTATGAAGCCGACCAATGTCGCGTTAATCCAGGCGATGACGACCGCGTTCCAGGTGGGGAAAGACTTCCGCTCACCGAGTGCGGCGGTCATCGTGAAGCGGCCACCAGGGGCGACGGACTTCCTCGTCTCCGAGGCATGGCTGCCAGACGTCATCAGCGTCGAAATCGACATGGACATCGAGACCCCGACCCGCTCGTTCACGGTGACGTGCGCGAATGCGAACGGTCAGCTGTCGCCGGACTATCGTCGCGATAAATATGACGTGTACCGCTATCACGACAACATCACGGCGTCCTCGCCCTGGCGTAACGTCCTGGTGCCAGAGACAGAGGTCACGATTCACCTGGGTTACCAGGATAACTATTTTAAGATGCTGACGGGCACCATCGACGAGGTCAACATCGACGGTTCGGGTGAGACCATCCGCATCGTCGGCCGCTCGATGTACAAGCGCGCACAGTCGAACACGCTCATCCCGGACGGAAAAGACCCATTTGTGGTCATGAACAAGAACACGAACGTCGGGACGGCGGTCGGGATGTTGCTCGACAAGGTGAACGTGGCCAACAGCGTCTATCTGTTGAAAGAGCCAGGGACGAACGAAGCATTCCTCGTCCGGAAGCAGATCGGGGCGCGTCGGGAATATCCGGCGGACGTCATCAGCGAGATGGTGGACTCGACGTTCACCGTGCTCGTCGAGGATGCCCACGGCAAGGTTCACATGAAGCCGATGCCGAACTTCACCCGGACCGGCAAGGCGGTCTATACGTTCGACGACTTCATCGATCTGAAGGAATCGGATTTCACCATCGACGACAGTGAGATGTTCAATGCCATCCTCGTCAAATGCGGGGACAAGGCGAACCGCTTCACGTCGAAGGCCATCCAGACGAACATCCTTCGTGGCCAGTACCGCGAGACGGAGGTCGAATACGCCTGGGCGGACACGTACGAGAAACGTCGCTACGTGGCACAGGCGCTCTTCAATCAGATGGCCATGCGATGGCGGAAGATGACGATCGGTGCGCCGGCGTATCTCCCGCTCGAGCTGTTGGACGTCGTCCTGGTACGGGAGCGGATCTCCCAGGTGAACTGGAACCTCCACGTGCGCGGCATCCGTTTCTCGTTCAGTACACAGGGGCTCTTCATGCTCCTCGAGCTTGCGGACAACACCTCGTTCCGGGTCGACCAACCGGACAAGTTACCACCACCCAAGCCGCCACCGCCGAGCGATTTGCCACCTTTCACGGTGACGGACGCCAAGCTGACCATCGAGGTGTGGGACTTCTCAGTGGAGGATGGCGACAGGATGCACATCTATTTCAATGGCGGTCTTTTGAAGCGTTCCGTGTATATCCGGAACAAGCCGTTCACGTTGACGCTGAACCTCAAGATGGGGCCGAACGTGCTCAAGTTCATCGGGGTCTCGGCGGGAACGATGCAGACGCTCTCCGGTCGGTTCCGCGTACGACGAGCGGACGGTAGCATCCTCTATGACGCGGGTGATCTGCCCGACCTCGAGATGCCACGGACGAACGTGCTCAACAAGAGCGGCTATTATGACCCGGCTAAGCGGCCCGTCCGGAACTGGGTCATCACCCGCGTGTAAAGGAGGGACACGATGAGCTCGAACACTCGGAACAACCTGTACAACCCGGTCAAGAAGATGATCGGCAAGCAAGACAAGCGGATCACGAACCTCGTCGACAACTCGAAGACTTACAACCAGATCGACAAAGAGGTCGTCGAGCGGATTCAGCTCACCTACGACCAAGACACCGGTCTATTGATCAGTGTCGAAGGTGAAGACGTGGTCATGGTCGACCTCATGTACGACGCTGAGGGACGACTGGAGAGCGTCATGGACGCCAACAAGGTCACGGACCGGGCGATTCAATACGACCTCCTATTCGATGCTGAGGACCGTCTCGAGTTCGTCGTGCCGACCATCCTCAACGAGGGGACGCCACCTGGGTTCGAGGAAGAGGACGACGACGTCACCGACACGACGCCTCCTGCTACCGATGAGGAGGACATCGATTTGTCGCCACCGACCGAAGGGACAGTCGGCGATTATGACTGGTATACAAGCAATACGGAAGGAGAGCGGATGTAATGGGAGCATTCACGACCGCATATGTGGCAGGGGGGCGTTTCGACAAGCCTTTCATGCCGACCAAGAAAGACCCGTTCATCAAGGGCATCCGTGTTCGGGTGAGCGGCTCAGACCCGCTCGTGACGGAACTCTACAATGTTCCAAAAGATGCCGAGCTCGTCAGCCTGGCCATCGCTTGCAGCCGTTATGACGACAACGATCACTGGAGCTTCTACATCAATGGAAAACAAGTGTGTGACTCGATCTACACGAAGGAGCTGCCAGAGGGCCTATTTTTCACGGTCATCATCCCGCTCAACCAAGGGGACGAGCTCCGCTTCGATTTCCACAACGTGTCACAGACGACCAAGTCGGTGTGGCTCAACTATCAAATGCTCACATAAGGAGGAACTTCAATGGCATATGTACAAACGGCCTTCACTGAGGAAGGCTTCATCACGGAACTGACGGATTTACTCACGACCAACGGATGGACGAAAGAGGCCGAGTTCCGAAAGGTCGGCTATTCGTTCCAACATTTCTTCTATTCATCTAATCCGTCGAGCGGAAGCATCGCGCCTGGTGACCGAGAGTTCGACATCTGGCTCGCAGACCATACGATTTTCAAGAACGCCGAGAACAACCTGTACGGATTGGCACGGATCTGTAAGTCGAAACGGAAGAACAAACAGCTCGACGCGAAGTTCAAGAACGCCCAGGGTCATCCGGACCCTACGAAGCTGTTAAATGACGCACCGCTCCGGGATGAGTTACATGCATGGATGAAGACTCAATATGAGGTGACGGCCGTCGACACGTCCGAGATTTACTTCTACATGGTCGGGAAGACGCCTGTCCCGCCGACGACCGAGACGGCAGCCTATCCGGTAGCAGAGGCGCGAGCTGTCCTCGACGTCGAGAACTTCGGGTTCATCCCATCGTTACAATCGACAGCCTATTCATTCTCGTCTGACCCGGACAAACAAGACCTGTTGACGATGCAGTCACCGATGATGAAAATCAAGACGCGTGAGATCGGGACACAATCGAACGGATGGCTCACGAATTGGTGGCCAGACTCGAAGATCCGTGTCGAAGGTCTCGTATCGCCTCAGACGGTCTCGCTCATCATCCAGGCAGATAACACCGCTGCCTATGACGACAACAACGTCCCTACCATCCCGATCTACCTCGGTCAACTCGATGCATTGGACGCGAGTGACACGAACGAGGCGGTCCTGTTCGGTGGCATGGCAGTCTCGAATGCGACATTCGATTATACGGACGTGGACCCGCTCGTCACAAATCCGCTCCTACCGCTCGAGAAGGCGTATCCGAAGAACCCTGGGAACGGCATCGACAGCCTCATCGTCAAACGGACGAAGTTCGGGGCGTATTACCAGGCGTATTATCTGTCGGTTCTGACGGCACCGGACACGATGCCGCCGGACCGTATCTCGACCGACGGGAAGCAATACGTCTCGGCGTGGAAGAACGAGCGGAACGATGAGTCCCTCTTCAAGTTCAGCCCGTCGACTTATACCGATAAGACGCACGTATCACGCGCCTACGTCGCTCATCCGGAAGAGGGCGTCCGTGGATTCTTGAAAGACATGATTGTCGCCAGTTCCATCGGCATGATTAACAGCGACCGGTTGAAGCTGAAGAAACAGGCGTGTCCGGACGTGTTCGAGACGTACAAATATTTCGTGGTCGACGCGGTCTCACCACTCACGAAACGACCGGCGACACCATTCAGCCCGATCGGTTTCGGCATTTTTGAGAAGGAGGGTAACTAATGAACAGCCTAAACGAACAATTCACGCTCCAACAATGGCCACGCAAGCTCGCGGAACTTCTTCAGTCGAAGGGGTGGGCATTACAAGCCAAATATCGAGCAGTCAAGAGCGGCTCACCTCGTCAATTCGCAGAGGTGCGCCTTTTTGAATCCATCGGGTCCGACGGGCAACGTCGGAACCTCGGTCTCGTCAACGGCTATGACCTCGACAAACCGACGTTCGACGACACGCGCTATATCACAGACACCTCACGACTCGCGGTCGTGGGGGTCGGGGACGGGACGAAGACGAGTTATGAGATCCCGGCCGGTTCAATCGTCGCCGGTTCCGAGAAGTTCTATCTCGACGGGGTGGAGATGGCCACGGGTTCCTACTCGCTCAACGCGACGACGGATCGTGTGACATTCACGGCTGCTCCTGGAGCGGGCAAGCTGATCAAGATGACGGGTTCACTCTCGTCACGCGCCTTCGAACCGACCAACAACTTTGCGCTCTTCATGTTCAATGACGTGTACTTCGATAAGGCGGTCGTCCGTCCGTCTGCAGATGCGAACCTGGGCACCGCGAACGGGACGAAGACCACGTTCAACATCCCGAAATTCCCGGTCCGTATCGGTACGTTGAAAGTATATGTGGCCGGTACCGAGGTATCGGATACCACTTACACGGTCGACTTTACGACAGGCGTCGTCACCTTCTTCGTAGCACCCGCCACGGGAGCGGTCGAGGCCGAGTATCGCCACATCGTGAGCCCGACGTCTGGTGTCGATTACGGCGACATCACGGTCACTGTCACGGAGACGGACCCGCTCCTCCCGAAAACGGCCGTCTCGATGGCGTATGCGGCGTTCAGCTTCATCCAACCGTCGCTCCCGACGGTCATGACGATGACGGACGACGCGAACCTGTCGCGTTCGTTCAACCGCGACTCGTATCTCTACCTATGGGGCAACGTCAACAAGGACCGCATCATCTTGAACTTCCGAGCTGACCCGTCTGCAGACCCGGTCAAATCGTTCTATCTCCCCCTCTACTTCGGTCGTCTTCATGTCGTCGGTTCGCTCCCGCGTCGCAACACCGTCTTGATCGGCGGGGCGAAGACCGGGGCACCGATTGCCTATGCGGCCAACCAAAAGCTCGGGAACACGCTCGTCGACTACGGTCCACAGACATCGAACGGGAACGACACGGTCCAATTGCATCAGACCATCGGCGGGGCACTGTATCAGAAGCATTACCTGGCTTTCATCACGCACGACCGGGCCATCGATACGGCATCGACGAAGTTCAACCCGTCCGCCTATACCGGAAAGTATCACGTGTCACCGGTATCCATCGTCCACCCACAGGAAGGGTATGTCGGGAAATTGGATGACGTGTACGCGGTCCATCCGAAGAACATCGAACAGATGGACGAGCTCGAGATCGAGAAGATCGTCCCGCATGAGTGGGTTGGCAACGGGGACGGCGTACGGAAGGTATTCCACATCGAGCATCAATGCACCGAGGCGAAGCCGCTCCTCTTCGGAGACTGTGTCGAGATCACGACAGGGTGGACGTACGATGCCGAGCATAAGGCCATCATCTTCACGAACCCACCGGCATCCGGTATCGAACTGACGGCGAGTTACACGTTCAATCAGTTGTTCAAGTACACATTGGCCACGACGCCACGGACGGCGACCCGTCTCGACGACGTCACGCCGTTCAACCCGATCGGTTTCGGTATCTTCAAAGAGAACATTGTCTAAGACGGGAGTGTGAGCCATGCGGACGACCTCCTATGGGATTCGGGTTCGTCCCGCGACGAGCAAGCGGTATGGCATCCAATTGTCGGCCGCTCCCGTGCTCTCCCATCAGATGTATTACGGAATCAAGGTAGACAGCAGGGAACTGATCGTGGCGAGCCATCCGGTCACGCTCCCTTATTACTCCATCCGCAGCGGGCATGAAGAGCAACAGGTTCGAGCGAGACGGCGGGAGCGGGAGTTCTCCGCCTCGCTGATCGCGCCGGAGGTTCTTCAGTTGAAAGAGAAAGACGAGGTGTTGGCCGATCTAATGCCTTACCTAGAGATAGGACCGGCCGTCGACCAGGTCATCAGCCTGGTCGATTACGATTCGGCACGTACCACCTTCGTATATCCAATCGAGTTGATCACCGCTCCCGTGCTTTCACGACGAACGCGAGAGCGGTCCGTGTCGCTTGACGAGATTCGAAGTATGTCTGTGCAAATCGAACCGAGAGAGATTGCGATGGCGGCTGAACTGACGGCGTCGGTGAATCGGAACATTCAAGATGTCGTCGAGGAACAATCGACCATTATGGATCGGTTGACCCGTCACCTGGTTGCGGTCCAATCGAGTGTCCCAATCTTGGCCATGACGACCGAGGTGCAACATGATGCGGTCCTCCAGGAAATCGAGGGGATGGACATGCCAATGATCGAGACGGAGGAGACCCGATTCGATGCAGCGTCTCGAATCTCGATTACGCGTATTGCTGAAGAACAGCGCAAAAACGAGATCGAACGGACGACTGTCCCGCTCGAGACCGTCGAACAAAAAATGGAACAACAAACGAAGACCAATGATCCGCAGGAAACGCAACAGAGCGCCATTCATGCGGTTTACCATAATGACGTCGCTGTAGAGGTCGCTGAGACGGACATTCAAACTGGTGTCTACCAGGAGCGGACGTACCTGGTAGCGGAACAAAAACCGCTCGTCGCGTCTCGAGATGAAATCCACGAGGTAGACACGGAATCGATACACGATGCATCACGTCGGACGAATCCGGAATTGGGATCCCTGGACTCCATCGAAACGCTCGAGCGATTGGTCAACACGTATCAGACCGATGAAGCCGCTCCGGCCAAGGCCGAACGTGACCAGGTCATACACGCCACAGTGGACGAGGTACTCGCATCAGATTCGACCGGACGCACGGAACCTGTCGAACTGTCCGGCATGATCCAGATGGGACGGACCGTCCTCACAAGAGACGTCGACATCGAAGGATTTTCTGAAGGGACGACATCCGGATACGTCGAGGACGTCCAGGTCACGGCCATCACTGATGGGCAACGACAGGCAATCTCGACCGCTGATCTGGTCGTATTCCTAGAAGGGACGACGGACGGGTCCTCTGAAATGGTCGCACTCGAAAGCGTGGACGAGACTGGTGCCGTGACCAAAGACCATTTAGCATTTCTAGAGGAGATGCTCGACTCGGACATCCCCGCCTATGAGGTCGAGGAAGAGACGTTCGATGCAGCGGAACGCAAGATGCTCACGGTCGAGGCGAACATGCAGGATACGACGACAATCGAACGCTCTCCATCAGAAGGCGAGGCAACCGTCATCGACCTGGTGACAGCACACGTGGAGCGGTCCTATGCATCCATCCTGTTGGAAATCGACCGGGCGGAACTGGAACGGCAGCACGACATCTTCATGGACGAGATGGATGCGATGACAATCGAACGGATGAAAGAGGCATCCCTGGCAGTCCTTGACGAGACGAACCGCCATATGGACTATCTGGAAGCTATCCTCGATGACATCGCCTATTCACAACGAGGCATGGCCGAGGCGGTATATGAAGACATCGACCTGGTCACCCGCTCGGTCATTCATCGTCTCGAACTCATGGGGCATGACGAACTTCAGACCGTGGCCAAGGACGCCATACTCGAGACCCATGACGAGATGGGACGGACCGTGAAGCCGGCCGTCATGCATGAACATCATGAGGCGGTCCGGAAAGAGCGGACCTTCATGGCAAACCTCGAGGAGTTCCTGGATGCCATCCCGTGGATCAAGAAGAAAAAGAAAATCTGGCTCATTCCGTCGCGGGCGAACCATTGGAACCCGTTGAGCCATTGGAAAAAGACACGATAAAGGAGGGCGCTTATGTCGCTCTATTTGAGAGAATCCGGTCTCGTCCGGAACGACACGTTCGGCAGTGGGTTACCCGCTGCCTATGTGGCCGCGCCCGTTAGTCGGGTTTCGGTCACCGGCGGACGTTTGCGACTGGACCATGATGCGAATGATGATACGCTCGTCCTGGCTCCGCTCCCTGGGGCGTGTGCTGTCGAGGTGAAGGCAGATTATACACCGACCGAGGGGAACGACCAGGGCGGTCTCGTCCTCTACCAGAACGCGGACAACAAAATCGAGTTCCTGGAACGTGTGGACTCGAACGTCACAACGAATGTATCCCGATGGCGTGCGGTGAGTACCGACGGGAAGACGTGGGACCTCTTTGCTGACAGTGGCAGCGGGTTCCAGTTCGTCGACATGGCCGCCGAGTTCGTCCCGAACAAAGTGGGCGCGGTGCTGAAGAAGGGAACGGCGAGCGGGTACGTCCCGCTCTTCTTGGAACGTTTGACCATCACCAAGTCGTCCTTTCTCACGGTGGGGAACCTGGCGGACGGGCTCACGGTCGAACTCCTGGATGCATCGAACGTCGTCGTGGCCACCGCTCAAGTCCTTGCTTCGAAGGCACTTGTCCCGATGCCCTCGCTCCATGTGAGCGGTTCACTCCGGGTGAAGAACGGTGGGACGGTCGTCGACACGATCAACGGAGAGTTTTACGGGGGCGACCGCTACGACAGTGGCTCCTCGCTGAAGATGGTGAAGGACAACGTGACCCTCGAGGAACTGTCTCGGACAGACCTTTCCGATGTCGGCACGATGACGAACGGCCAACTATTGAAGAAACTGTATATCCATAACCCGACGGCCGCTCCTGTCTCGAGCGTTTCCGTGCTGATCGAACAGTGGAATGCGAAGTTCGGGTATCAATGGGCAGACGTGGCCAAGGATGTGAGCGGGGCACCTGGTACCTGGGGAGACATCATCTCCTATACATCGGTACCGGCCAACTCCACGACGGCGTTTTGGGTGAGGGTCGAGCAACAACCCGGCTACACAGGACTAGACCCGCTCGAGTTCGCGATCGGGTTGCAACACGTATAAGGAGGGATCGAATGGGAACCAAGATGCAGATCAACCGGGTCGAATCCGGGACGGGCGGCGGCGGATCAGCCGCGCTCACATTCTACGAACTAGAGGGGACGATCGCGGTCCCTTCCAATGCGACGCTCTATCTTCCGCTCGATGTCGGCTCGCACCGCTATGAGGTCAAGACGGTCAAGGTCACATCCTCCCCAGCCGGGAAAGTGTCGATCCGTTTAGAGGACCGTCCATCGGGCGGCGAGGTCATGTATGAATCGCTCGTTCAAGCGGAGGTCCATGACATCGTGGGCGTCCCGGTCATCGACCGGAGCGGGCAACAGCGAGTCCACGCCTTCGTCACGAACGGCGGGACCGATACGGCGACTTTACGTGTTGTCATCAAAGTCATTCCATATGCGGGAGGTAACTAATGGCTATCACGGATTATATCTTTCAAGAGGAGACGGTCATCAAACAGAACTTCGGGCAATGGCTCGTCGATAAGATGGTCGCCGCGGGTTGGCAACAGATCAGTTCGAACCCTCCAAGCGGTCCGACCGATACAGCAGTAAACAAGTTCTACATGATGAAAACGACCCGTCCGAGTGACGGGTTGGAGGCGTATATCGGGATCAACGACGGAGCGCTTCGGACATCGACGAACGGATCGTACAACAACTTAGGCATTAATTTAATGCCTGACTATACGCCGGGCGCGCCGGGGACGAATGGGACGTCATCTCGAACTCTTACGGGTAACGGTTGGATCACTACTAACACTAGCACCACAACGTCCTTTAGCAATATTTTTAAAATTGCCACGACGGTTGCTTTACCTTTAGATACTCCGTTATCTATTCGATTTGTGATCTCTCGGACAAATGTGACGTTGATCGTTCGAGTCCCTTCATTCTATAACGTCGCGGGTTGTGTTCTATTTTTCGGACTTCCTGACACATTTTTAGATGAAAAGCCTTCGTCAGCAAGCGTTGTTTTTTCAACATTGACCAACGGAGCAACGAATGATTCCCCTATGGTAAGTGATACTCCGCTCGGGGTCGCTACCTCATCGAATATGTACGAAGCGAACGGCGAGGTATTGAACGTATTCAAATCCCCGGACCAATCCGGTCGTTTTCCTTTGTTCCCGATCTATATCGGGGACACGAACACAGGAATCCGCCATATGGTTCCCTCGCTCTATGCGATGGGGACCGGCGGCGTACTCGATCGAGACATCATCCAAGTCGGCGGCATGAATTTCGAGGTCGTCGTCACGGCGGCTTCACTCACAGGCGTCGGGAACACCTTCGCCTATCGTATTTAAGGAGGGAAATCATGGCGACATATCCAGGCGTGATCATCAACCTCAATCAGCATCTACTCCATGCCATCCGGAATCCTCAAATCAAACAGGGATTTTTGACGAACGGCGGCAACCAAACCGGCGGGAGCGAACCGATCCAAACACCGCGCAAGACGCCGCTCGAATCTACTTGGAAGCGAGCGAACGCGACACAATTCGAATAAAACTCAAAAGGATGACCTCAGGGTCGTCCTTTTTTCATGCATAGACTGCAGACAAAACCAACCTGGGAGGGAATTAATATGAAACTGTTTGGCTTCATGAAATATACGGGTGTCGCCGCTCTCGGCGAACCGTTCAACTTACGACACATCGATTTCGGGTTTGCCTTCGGCGCCACACTTTTGGCATATATCTTGGACGGACTAGGGGGCTGGGACAAACCATTGAACTTCTTGGCTTTATTGATGGTAGCGGATTATGTGAGTGGCATCCTGGCAGCGGCACGTCATAAACGAGTCAACAGTGACGTGATGTTCTGGGGAGGGATTCGAAAGGGTTATATCCTTATCGTTCTTTTGATTGCGGTACAGGCGGACCATGTCTTCAACAACGGAGAAGCAGTATTCCGGACGATGGCGATTTTCTTCTATATCTCCCGTGAGCTCATCAGCGTGTTCGAGAACTCGACGCTCCTCGGAGTGAAATGGCCTCAATCAATGATCGACTTCTTCTCTCAGCTGAAACAGAACACGCCAGAGACGGGTATCGATGCAGCGGCTCAGAAGTTCGCAAAGAAGGGTGAACAGGTCACGCCAATCTCGAAAGAAGTCCCGCTCCCTGCGGAGACGAATGAAATGGACAAAGCAGAGTAAGATAAAACGAGGAGGACTCCACATGAAAAAGACAATCGAAAAAGCGATTCTACCGCTCAACCATGCCCGCGTGACAGCAGGATATAAAAACCCATCCTATGCGAAGAAAATGGGATTCAAACACTACGGCATCGACATGGCGGACCGCTCCCGTGAGTGTGTCGACGTCTACGCACCATTCAAAATGAAAATCGTGAAGGTCGGGGATGACAATGTGATGGGGAAGACACTGATCGCCGTCAGTATCAACTCTATCGACGTCCATAACGGACCGAAGAAAGGTTCACGTCCGCTCACGTTACGTCTGGCACACTTGGCAAAAGTACACGTCGAGGAAGGCGACGTCGTCGTACCTGAAGGGGCAAAGATTGCCGACTATGGCTCGACTGGGATTCACGGGAATTCTCCGCATCTGCACGTCGAGCTCGACACGGATGTGGAGCACCCGACCTACTCACCGACACTCGCACGTTCGTCGAATATTTGGAAGGCAGGTAAGGACACGACCATCAACCCGATGGATGTGTTCAAAGTCGACTCTGAAGGTGAGCGGGGCTATGAGCAAAGTCTGACCCATGCGAAGTCTTCGGGCTCATGGGTGCTAGACGATGATAAGACCACGCTTGGATTGAATGGGAAGGTCATCACAGGAAAAGGTGTATAAGGACGCAAAAGTCTGCTCACAAAGAGCGGGCTTGTTATTTTAGGGACTATGTAACACGCAAAACATTTGGATGGTAAAATGAGTACCATGTATACTAAAGAAAATGGAAAATGGATGGTACATTATGCAAAAAATCAAATTCTATGTCGATGATTCAGGTGTTTTACACGCTAATGAAAGAAGTAATCATTTTGTATACGGTGGTTACGTATTTACCGATACTCGCTTCAGAGATAAGAAACAACGAGAGTATAAGGAATTGGCAACAGACATTTGTACCAAATTAGAAATAGATGAAGCAAAAGCTTATCGTCTGGAACGAAAGCACAAACGTTCATTGATAAAAGTTATGTCTGATGTAGAGTCGTTTTCAACAATTACCAAGGTCTCTACAGTACGTCAACATATCTTAGATGACAAACATTCAATCTGCAGGATGAAGGACTACATCCTCAAAAGGATTGTCAAAGAAAAGATAGTAAACATGATTAGAGAAGGAAAACTTAACCCATCTTTACCGACATCAATAGTAGTATTCATCGACGAACAATCAACCGCTTCAGACGGATATTATGACTTAGAAGCATCTATAAAAGAAGAACTCGCTTACGGCGTTTCAAACTTTGACTATGGCACCTTCTTCCCCCCGATTTTAAGTTCTAGTCTCGATGTAAACATCTACTATCGTTCATCTCATTCGAACTTTTTGATTCAAGCATCAGACATTCTTGCGAATCGAGTGTGGCATGGGGCTATAACTAGAGACCAAAATCTTTTAAATCTTCCTTTACATTCACGGTTGCACTTGCCTTGAAGAAGTGGTACAATTTCTCTACAGGTTAACCAAGAGTTAACACTGTTCACATGTAGATTGCGATAATATTATTAAGCGTGCTGTGTGTACGCCGCCCTACATGGCCCCATAAAGGGGTTCTTTTTTTGAATTTACTAGCGCTAATAAATGACACAAGCCCGCTCTTTGTGAGCGGGCTTTTTTATACTTTCAGTCACGTGATATCTTGATACGAAGCACCCCAATCAGTGACACATAAGACTGGTTGGTCAGCTGAACGGAGGGGACTTCGAACTCATCAAAATGAAGATTCTCGTCGCAGTTGATTTCTTGTGCGCCAATCATCTTCTTCTCACGGTCGTATAAATAGCGAACCGTGATTTTTGTGAATCCGTACTGATAGCTCTGCCTAACCTTCATCAGACCCGCTCCTCCCTTCGAAAAGACACCCCCTGAACTGTTATCTTTATCTACGTGAGTGGAGGGACGGAGGATTCACTTCTCGTTCAGCTTCGCCCGTCTTTCCAGAAGTACCGCCTCAAGCTCCTCGAGGTCTTCCAACGTGGCATGGTCGCGCAAGAAGCTGCGCGCCCGTGCCCGATGGCTGATATAGCGTTTCTTATCCTTGTTCTCTTCTTCCCATTTCTTGATTGCGCGTTTTTGACTTTCACTTACTTTACTCATTTGAATCATCCTTTCATTTCGAGATCGCTCGTCGGATCGAGCCAGAGTATCAAGATTTTACTTTTTCGTAAGTGAGCATCCCAATCCAAATCAAGCAAAGGATACCGGCGATTCCTGTCAGTACGTTGACGTTGCCTGTCGCGTATTGAAGACCGACCGCGACCGTTCCGAGGAACATGACGATGTGCAATTTGTTGTTCATGGCGTATGGATGATATAATGTGGGTACAATATTAATGAGGAGGGGCTTTCGCCCCGTCTCTCATTTTTTCTTGTTACGCTTCTTGCGGTTTCCTTTGGAGGGCTTCCGCTTGGAGCGTTTTTTCTTCGGTTTCAGCATGACCACCGCTGTGACGACTGTTGCGATGTTTGCTAGGAATCCGACCCACTTCATTATCTCATCCATTCGTTCACCTCCTTTCTATATCTTTATTATAAGGGTATCCATAGATAATTACAAGCCTTTTTCGTAAAAAAATAAAACTATTTGTTTCAATTTTTCTTCCAACATATTTACCTTACGTGATTATGTGTTACACTGTAATTACGTTCAGAAGGACTTTATGCTTGGTCATTGATGGGCGTTCTGATGTACATACTGCTTAGGTGCAACCGCTCATTTCTCACGTTTCCAAGAGCGTGTGAAGTGATAGGGCGTCGGGCATAGCCCGTCAAAAGGAGCTCCCATAGAGGCTCCTTTTTTATTTGCATTTAAAACGTTTTGTTGTAATAATTAAGCAAGCGGATAGGGTAGCTCCCGAACGGCGACCTCTCCAGTCGCCTTCCGCTTGCTTTGTTAGGAGAATACGACAAATAGGAGATGTCGCAATGGAAAAGGAAGAATGGAAATCCATACCGCATTACGAAGGGTTCTACGAAGTATCCAATTGGGGACGAATACGTTCAGTCTCTCGGAACATCGTGACGAAGAAAGGTGTAGTTCAGAATCGACGCGGCGTTGTTTTGAAGACGCAGCGGGGAGAGGACGGATTTATCACCGTTTCATTATCTAAAAACGGGAATCGCGAGCGGATCTACGTCAGCGACGTAGTAGCCAGTGTATGGCGGAATGTATCTAGCAATGATACTAACAATCGTTTTGAGAAACCAATACAAAGAACAATGAAAAAATTAAACACCAGCTCTTCTTTTGAAACAAAAGCACAGAATTTATTCAGCGAGCTCGAGGCGCTCGAGACCACTTTAGTAACTCTCACAAGTAGTCAAATCAATCGTATTAGACAAGCGTTCATCGAGAACAAAGCTAGTATTTCCGATTTAGCAGCGGAGTATCAAGTCTCAGAAAACAAAATTCGTAACATCGTTAAAACCAATAAATCAATTTATTCATAAAAACTGAAGGCGTTCAATCGAGCGCCTTTTTTATTGAGGAGCGGGACAGATGATAGAACTATCAATTTTATTTCCAGACTCTTGGCTCCATCTTGATGATGGTGATAGTTATCAGATTATGTACCTCCATAAAGGATTCGCTTTTGTAATCATGGATGAACAAAAGGAACTTATATCTTTCATTCCATTGAAAGACGAGCAAATTATTAGTCTTTTAAACAGCGTCGGCTGTGAAAGCTATAAGGTTACGTCTGAAAGCACTATAAAAATGTTAGATGAAACAATCATAGGGTTAGATAGAGACTCCGAACTAAAAAAATTAAGATAGATGAATAGGAGGTTTATGATGGCGAACGGGTTTGATGTAAGGGAAGAAATGAGGAAACGACCGAACGAATGGGTTGGGGTCGTCCGTTATAGTGGTGAGGCTCATTTGGTCGGGTTTGACGAGCGGCGGTTCAAAGTTGTCGACACTCGTGTCCTGGATTGGTTTAGCGAGGACGGTATCGAACCTAGCTTTGAAGGATTCCTACCTAGTGACGTCCAATGTCACTACGGTCCGCTCCCGGAAAATCTCGATGCAGCGGTTCCATATACGACCGAGGTCTGGGACCATCAAAAAGAACTCGCGGCGATCGAACAGTTCAAGCAAGAACGGCGACGGCAGGAAGAAGAACAACGCGCCTTCCGAGAAGCGGCGTTCCGTCTAAGTAAAAAGTAAACAAAAAAAGCGTCCTAACTTGGGCGCTTTTTATATTTCCTTTAATCACTCGTATAGAACCTCGTTCGCAATGTTGATATACAGAACGAGGTTGTGTACAAAACTTAGAGAAGTCCTTGGTCCTCGAAGAACTCACGAAGCACTTGATTGACGATTTTAGAGTTTGTACCACGTCCGCCTTGCTTCTGAAGTCCGTTTAAAACATCCGCCAAATCCTTCTCGATGTAGAATCCCATCTGAATCGTTTCCTTCTTATTACTCATAAGCGCATCAAGAGCGGAGCCTCGAGCGGGTTTTACCTCTGTTTTCGGCATTTCTGCGTCTGATTTAGCCTCCTGAGTTGCATCGACTTGCTCTTCTTGCGATGTCACACCCGTTTCTTCCTGCTGAGAGGCCACCTTATCAAATCCCGCAATGCTTCTATTCTTTCTAGCCATCTATATTCACTCCTTAGTTCTTAATCTTGTCCGACATAATCTCTTCGACCAATTCAAAGTAGAAAGCCGCATGCTCACTTCCTGGCTGGGCGATCGTCATCGGTTTCTCTTCGAACGCAACAGCTGAAGCGAACTGGACAGAGAGCGGGATGTTCGTCTTGAAGAAGCGGAACCCGTTCGCCATCACATAATCTCGACACATCATCATGACATTCTTGTGTAAGGTTGTCCGTTTGTTGACGAGGGTGGCCACGACACCTAATACTTCAAGTTTTTCATTGTGCTGCTCTTTGAACTCTCGTACCGCTTTTAGAATCTTAGTCAGAGAACGCATGCTGTACTTCTCTGGATGGAACGGGATGAGCACCGCATCAGCGGTCGCCAGGACATTCCCTTGCGTCAATCCCAGGTTAGGCGGTGTATCAATGAGGATACGATCATACTTCTCTCGGAGCGGTCCCATCGCTTTATCCAGTAACTTGAACACGTCCGTGTATTCATCTTTATGTGTGAGAACATCGAACTCGAAGAATGTCATATCATCATTACAAGCAAGCAGATCGACGTTCTCCGCAACGTTCACGATGACTTCTTCAGCCGGTTTCCCATCGACCAAGACATCATACAATGTCTGTTCGTACTCATCCGGATTCTGGCCAAAGGTGACGGCCGCATTCCCCTGGTTGTCGGTGTCGATAATCAGTACTTTCTCTCCCCGAGCGGCAAACACGCCGGCAAGGTTCGTCGTGATGGACGTTTTCAAGACTCCGCCCTTGTTAGTAGATATTGCGATAACTTGGTTCTTCATGAAGCGATTCCTCCCAAAGTTAATAACGTGATAACATAAAGATAACACTAACCAATTATTATTAATAGAAGAAGTTACTATTAATAATAACAAAAACTTATTATTAATGTTAATATTATTAATAAGTTAATGATTATTAATCTGTATGTTGATATAAATTTGATGCTGTCATGAACTAGCTGTTTGCCTTTAAACCCTTCGAACATTAAGTTATAAATAATCAGCGGAATCTTGTAATATCTTAAAAACAAAGATCCACTCCAATGAGAATTTTTTTCTTCGATATAGCCTTCATAATTATGGATTTGTTTGTTCAAATGTAATCTAAATTCATTGATTTCTTTTCCAATATAATCTTCTGTTAGGTCAAAATGGTGCCCTATTCCATTTGAAAGGATTATACTCCTCAGTTGCTTATAGGTTTCCTCATGATCCATTTCAACTTCCTCGTTAAAGAGGTAATTGGGCTTTTCCGTTATGTCGTCTGCCCATAATAGTTGTAGTCCACTCCAATCATCTGCTTCTAAACGCATTTGTATTTTTTTTAATCGCGACAGATATTCTTCATAAGGTCGTGAACTAATATTATCTATTGACTTAATGTATACAATGACTCCTATCTGATAAATTGTATAAAAATCTATAAATACTTTTATAGAGCTTGTTTCATTATAAGAAGTTTCCATTATTCCAGATGATAGATAGTATACAAACAAGGTATACATTAACGAAATCTCAGTTAAATAGACATAAACAATCGCTGTCACATAAAGAAGATTCGACCTTCTCTTTTTCGCTAAAACATAAGATATAACGGTAAATAGTAACGTTACTAGCGGTACAATAGCTATTGCTAACGGATCCACTACTTCTCCCCCAATTCGCAGTTACTCAAAATGGTAATATATCATCATAAGGTTATCTTTTTGTTAACATCAAGTTAATGTTAACTTGATGTTAACTTGTTTTTATATGCTAAATAAGTAATTATTAAACTCATCCGCCATTCATTTTCTTTGTTATTGATCAACATATTGATTAATATTTGTTCACGCTCCAGATATATTAACAGTTTATTTTTCTCGGTTTCCATGTTCCCGCCGCCCTCAACTACTTTTAAACAATTTTCCATTCTCCTCTTCATTTCCTCATATATCACTTCTATTTCCTTTGGCCGTTTTATTTTACTAAGCATCTCAATATCAACAAGAGAAAAACCTGGTTTACCCTCTTCTACATTCACCCTCTCCATCCCAACGAGATCAAGTAGTTTTTTTAGTTCTTCAACATACTTAGAATTCATCAATCTGAGAATCACAATAATCAAAATTTGATAGAACGTATAAAAATCAATAAATTGTTTAAAGTAACTATTATCCTCAGAAGCATAGTTCAATACATAGAAAGGATTTTTTATTAACATCAAAAAAAGACCGAACAACGTTACAATTTCGAAAATGTAATAGATCACATTTCTCGCCAATTCATAGTAGTAACCATATTCGACGAATAAGCTATTTTTTGAATGCGCATCGTACCAATACATGCTTGTAAGTATTACCACTCCGGCGAAAAAAAGAAAAAATCCCATTCTGCACCTCCGTTAATATGTAAATAACTTAACATTAACCAATTAATAACTTTATATTAACATTAAAACTACTTTTCCTATCATACGCGTCATTAAAAAAACACCCTATCTTATTATGATTGGGTGTTCCGAATATTGCTTTCTCTAAATTTTTTCAGTTTTATATTCGTGTTAATCCTCTTTAGAATGCTGACTCCCCATTCGTCTTGTTTGATTTCCGCAAGTCGGTTTACTAACCAATCTTTCATTTCAAACCTATACAAATAACTATCTATAATGTTGTCATTCAAATCGTTATTTTGATACCATTCTTGATACCTTTCTAAGTCTATCATCGTGTCTCTGTATGCAAGCAAAATTTCTGGAGGAAATGCATAAGTAAATTCCGTCTCCCTACGTTTGTAACCCTCTAAAAAAGTCTGTGCATTGTTCTGTCTCTGCACAATTCCTCTGGCCATTGCATTAAAATGTTTCATCGTTTGACAGGCATTGATAAAATGTCCATCCATTAATCTAAATATGATTAAAAGAGTAATTTGATAAATCACAAAGAAATCTATAAAAATTTTTAAAAGGCTGTCTTCTTTTATACGATATTGAGTTGTATGAATAGGATTTTCAGTCACTAGTAGAAAGATCCCGAACATAGTACAGATTTCAGAAACATATAGAAGAATGTCTGATGCGAGATACGAATTATATTTTCTTTTCTCCTGTATCCTTTCAATAACACTTTTCTTGATCAACATTGACGAACCTATTCCGATGGCTCCAATCAACGCTAGCATCCACCCCATAAAGTCATCACACTCCGAATCGTATTATTAACGTCAATGTTAATATAAACATTAATATCGTCTTAATGTTAACTTCACTCTAACAAGTATATATCCAACTCGAATTCATTTGGGTTTTTCCATGCTTTATCGCGTCTATATTCAATCCGAGAGATAACTTGCTTCAGTATCTTGTTCTTGTCTGCGATGGTGGGGGCATTTTTATATGCATCCAGGACGCTGATCAGGAGCGGTTTGATGTCCTTCTTTTGTTTTGCTCGTTCTTCGATTCGGTGCAGTTGTTCTCTCAACATCTTCAAATTCCGCTCATAACCTTGCCCACGCTCTTGAAGAGTATGCATCCGCTCCAGGAAAACCTCTTTTGTATAGACACCCGATTCCAATAGATCATGAAGATTGTTTCGTCGATCTGCATCCTTTTCGATTTCGCGCTCGATTTCATGAATCTTTTCGATGACGTTCTCTTGCTCAGATGTGTCCTGGGCGAAATCAAAGTCCTGCTCACGTAATTGGATCCGCTCCAGCATCTGTTCAAGGTGCACGATCACCTCATGCTCCACCTTATCCACGTTGATCATCTTCGTGTCACAGTCTTTTGTGCTGCAGTATAGGTATGCATGCGGTCGACTCTTAGGGTTGTGTACGTTGATGGCCCGTCCGCACTTCTTGCATTTGATAAGACCGGCAAAGACGTTCACGAGATCCGTGGACTTGTTCGTCGGCGGAGTTCTCTTCTTGATCGAGTCTTGCGCCTGCAGCCATACTTCCGGCTCGACAATCGGCTCATGTGATCCCGCTGCGTACGCAATCCGTTTCGTGTCGAGCTTCACACGTGGACGATATGTGCCATCTTCCATCTTCCGGAATTGATGACGGCCGAAAACCATGTCACCTTTATACTTTGGATTCTTTAGGATTCGGAGGACCGTGGCATGGACCCAGTTCTCGAGACCAGAAGGAGAGGGGATTCCCTCGTCACTCAACATCTGAGCGATTTGAACTCGCCCATAGCCTTCGTTACATAAGCGATAGATCTTACGCACGACTTCCGCCTCTTCCTCATGCACGACCAGTTTCAAGTTCTCGTCCTTCCGATAACCGTACGGTGCCTTCTTCCCGATATCTCTTCCTGCAGCTGAGGAGCGGATTCGTCCGTCTTGAAGACGCTTCTTGATTTGACGGTATTCCATCCTCGATAGGAAAGAGTTCACTTCCACATCGAACTCACCGTTGTCATGGTTTAAATCGTAATACTTGTCTGGGGTGAGAACGATCGTCTCGGATTGTTTGAGAGCTCGCTCAATACGCCCTTGCTCCATCTTGTCACCACGACCAAGGCGATCAATGGCTATGACCAGGATGGCATCATACTTTCTATTCTCGATGTCATGGAGCATCCGCTGCATTTCTTTCCGCTCTGAGATGTATTCACCGCTGACGACCTCTTCATAGATTGCTAAGACGTTATGTCCGTCGCGTCGAGCGACCTCTAAGAGCTCACGGCGGTGTTTACCCAAGGTGTCATATGTTTCGCCACGTTCGGCCGCTTTCATCTCTTCCTCAACGTCCGCACGTGATTTACGTAAGTAGATGGCAATGTTCATTCCCTGCATTTTGCTCATCCTCTCTATTCAACTAATAAATATCTAATTATGATTTTCTATTTCAAAAAGTAAATTGGTTCGCTAATCGTTTTGAGCGGTCGTATTACAGGACATTAGTATATGTTTCTATGTTCGTTCTCTATTTTGTATTGCTTCTATGTGCCCACGAGTCGGTTTCTAAGCTGTTGCCTACTGGCAGGGAAGCTGTACGCGCTCTAGGATGTTATGACGACTCAGACGTCCGTATTATCTGTTTGGTTCTTTGTGGCGAACATGACACTGCTCACGTCGATGATTCTCTGCTTTTCATCTTTGCTCAATTCATGGTTATACAATGTTACATGTTCATTTACTTCTAATAGTGTTTGTAATTCGACTTTGCTGTTGAAACGTACTGTGGCGTAACGATCATCGGTCATTCCTAATAGATAGTCGCTGGTCACGTTGAATATCTCACACATTTTCTTAATCGATTCAATTGACGGTTCGCGTTTACCACGTTCGTAACTTCCTACCGCCGCACCAGTCACTTCGAGTATAGCGCCAAGGTCCTCCTGGTTCATCTTGGCTTTCTTACGTAAATCTTTGATGCGTTCTCCAATCGGCATGTTTGTCACCTCTTAAATGAATTATAAAACAATTTGTTGTGAAAATAAATGTAACTTGGAATTTTGGGATATATTGGCTTGTACCAACAAAACGTTTAATTTATACTGTAAAAGTGAGTAAAAATAAAGCTATTCGTCACAAACGTGACAAAATTCGACAAAAATAAACGTTTTTTTGGGGGTCTCTGCTTCAATGGTTTCCAACGAGATTGCTAAGTATCGACGCTTTCTAGGTATGACCCAAACACAATTAGCAGCAGAGATCGGTGTGTCCACCAACATGATTTGCAACTACGAGAAACAAGGAACGCTCCCTCGAAAGAAAACAAGAATCAGATTGGCTAAAGCTCTTAAAA
The DNA here is from genome assembly GCF_018255795.1 of Exiguobacterium sp. PFWT01. Taxonomy (GTDB): domain Bacteria; phylum Bacillota; class Bacilli; order Exiguobacteriales; family Exiguobacteriaceae; genus Exiguobacterium. The sequence goes on from NZ_CP073756.1 coordinate 28,088, forward strand.
CTAACGAAAACGACCTGTTCAAGCCATTTGATGACGACCAGACATAAACTAAACAACCAAGGGGGATGTACTATGGCACGAGTTCGCGTCATTGGTGACATGCAGCATTACGATTCAAACCATCCAATCTTCGATAAAGTACGAGAGGTGGCCGCCTCTGTAGCTTTACAATCAGATATACGCAATATGCGAACAAAAGTTCCCAATGAGACCATAAAAAAAACAAATAAACGACAAAATGTTGCAAAAATCGAGCATATTGTCGAATTTGATAAAGCGGTAGTCATGACTACTTCATGACCGAAAAAAATGAAAATATAGTATCTGAAATAAACAAAGCACCTCACTTATAAAGGAGTTAGTCTGCATGATCAACAGAATTGTACTCGTCGGCCGATTAACCCGAGATCCTGAATTGCGTCATACGCAAAGCGGGATTGCCGTCACTCGATTCACACTCGCCTGTGACAGACCTTTCAGTGGTCAAAACGGGAATTCGGAAACCGACTTCATCGATTGCATCGCTTGGCGCAAGCAAGCCGAGAACGTGGCACAATACCTGAGCAAGGGTAGCATGGCCGGAGTTGATGGCCGCCTTCAAATCAGTAGCTATGAGGGACAAGATGGCCAGAGGCGCTATCGCGCAGAGGTAGTCGCTGACTCCGTCCGCTTCTTACAATCAAAAGGGACGTCCTCACAGCAGGACGGTTCATTCAACAATAATGCCGATCTGAAGTCATCAAACAAGGGAACCGCTCCAGGATTTGAATCCGATCCGTTCACGAGCCCTGGGGCGCTTGGCTTATCTGACGACGATCTTCCGTTCTAATTCGAGCCTTGCGCATGCAGGGCTTTTTCTATTTTCTCACTGTGTTACTAATTAACACAATAAGTAAGTCATAAATTCAGAAAACTTGACTCTTTGTCACCTTATAAAATAATTGTAAGCACTATTTTGAAACAAAGTGTTGCATTATGATTATGATTGCACTATATTAGTCGTAGGGTCATATGAATCATATGGTTCACATATTTTCATAAGGAGGATTGGTCACGTGCAAACGAAAGAATTGCCCAAAAAACCTTTAACGATTGAGTTCGTCAAAGACCGAATGAAAGATAACAATATCACCAACATGGACCTGGCTCGTTTCACAGAACGTCATCGAAACACAATTTACCGCTGGCTCGAATGTCCGACGGATCGTAACATCGCATTTTTAAATAAGACAATCGATCAAATCATTCTTCAACGTTTCCTGGAAGAGAATCAAGATATTACGCTTCAAGATCTCGTTCGCCAAATCAAAAGAGAAGGCTAATATGTCGACTAAATACACTATCACATCACCAATTTTAAATGAGTCCACGGAGAGCGCACTCGAACTGATACAAGAAATGAAGATAGATGTGCATTCTCGATCACATATTAAAGGACACATTTACTTTTTGTTTGATGGGGACGAGGTTGTATATATCGGCAGAACCACTTATGGGATAGATCGAGTGTATAGGCACCGCACAGAAGCGGGAGGTTACAAAGAATTTGACTCTGTCACGATGTTGGAATGTGAGCTGCGTGAATTAGAAGAGATGGAGCGAAAATGGATTGGACGTCTTAAGCCACGCTATAACAAATATCATAAGTGGGTGTGAACCATGAAACCGTCAGTCAGAAATAAAGTATCAGGTATCTACCTCATCCAAAACTTGAAAAATGATAGAGCATATGTGGGCAGATCGCATGACATACCGTCACGTTTTGCTAGTCATATAAGTGCATTGGTTTCCGGTACGCATCACAATAAACATCTGCAACGCGACTGTAAGGACTACGGAATCAACAACTTTGCTTTTAGAATTTTGGAGGTTGTGGATTACGCTAGACCATCTCTAAACGCATACCTAACTAGTCTTGAAGAAAAATACGTCTTGAAGTTCAACGCAATGCACCCTCAAGGCTATTGTGAACGTGTAGCAGACTTAAATCTATCCGACACAAGACTCATGACTGAGCGTATTGTCTGTATGGATCTACGAAGTGATGAACTATTTTATGCTGAGGCTTTTAGTGAAGCCGCACTCTACGCACAAACCACAGCGGGACAAGTAAAAAAAGCAGTCAGTTCAAAATCACATTATGCAAAACATCATCTATTTTTCTTCGAACATGAATTTAGAGACTATGTACCGGAAGCTCTTGAAAAGAAAATAAAGATGGGAAAATACTACAGTAGCGTAACGTCCACGTAGTTATCAAAAAATATTAAGGAGAAAATATGATCAGTCCACAAAATATCACATTGGAAGTCATCAAAGAACGGAGAAAACCAGTTGACTATAGCAATGGATTAAACGGTCACATCTATTTTTTGTTTGATGAGGATGAAGTTGTATACGTGGGGCAAACAACTCAAGGTGAAAGCCGAGTGTTTCTTCATCGTTCGGCAAGTGAGGGAGCAAAATATTTCACTTCTTACACTATGATTGAGTGTCCCATTAATGAATTGGACGAAGCAGAAGGTTACTGGATTGGGAAACTCTGTCCTCGATTAAATAAGAATCTCGGGTTAACTAAGGGTTATTATTCGAGGACACACGCAAAAATCAAAAGTAGTTTTCCTGGATGGGCTTTAAACTATTTAGTCGAAAACCATTCCATCAGAATCGTACAGTTGGAGAATATGAAAAACCCAAGATACCACCTTGAAGACCTTCACGAGGCAGCCATACAGGCTCTTGCGGAAGGTAAATTAAGATTGATTGAGAATCTGCCAGGTCATGCAGCTAAATATGAATATATTTCAAAGTTATCAGCCACTACAACGCGACAGATCGAAATGCGCGATGAGAAAAGAAAAGCTTTAATCGAGCGTGCGTTGAATTTATCACCAAGTGATACGGTTGGTTCCGAATCAAGAGAAGAATTGTTTCTCAAAGAGTTATACAGTTTAATTTCGCACCAAGTACATAATGGCTATCAAAATCCGTACTGGGTTGGTAAAACGAAAAACGAATGGATTGAACATCATTTTCCGACATGGTCCGTTAGTACGTTGCAGAGAACGATTCAAAAATTATTGCGGCTAGGTGCAATAATCGAAACGACTGCCCATAATAACCACCCGCTAGAGAATATGCGTTGGTATTCAATCAATTACAAAGAGTTTCCGAATTTAAATATAAAACACAGCAAGGAGTCATGAAATGAGTAACATTATCAGAGTTCAAAAACGTGAGAATCCTTTTGTCATGATTGATAAAACTGGTCTTCGTGACAAAAACCTATCCTGGAAAGCTAAAGGCCTTCTCGCATATTTAATTTCTTTACCCGATGACTGGAAAATACACGAACGTGAACTTGCAACGCATTCAAAAGATGGACGAGATAGCACTCGATCAGCGATGAAAGAGTTAATTGAACATGGGTATGTTGTAAGGCGACAACTTCGAGGTGAGGCCGGGAAGTTCGCTGAATACGAAACAGTAGTTTATGAAATCCCTCAAGAACGTGATAGCGAAGCCGTTTCTACCGCAGACGGGTTTTCCGACCACGGGGAAACCGACCACGGGGAAACCGACTTCGGAAAATCCGAAAACGGAAAACCCGACCGTACTAATAAAGACTTAACTAATAAAGATTTAACTAAGAAAGACTTAACTAATAAAGAAAAGAGTCCGAAACGCAAAAAATGCGTTTACGAACCCGATTCTCTTGAGATGCGAATGACTCATAAATTCGAATCTTTAATTCAGAAAAATGACGAAAAGTTTAAAGTCACTAATGCTCAATCCTGGTGTGATCACTTCCGGTTGATGATGGAAAAGGATGGACGTACTCCTCAAGAGATTCTAGACGCCATGACTTTTGCTCAAAGCGATGTATTTTGGCAATCAAATATTCTTTCAGCTGACAAACTCAGAAAGCAAATGACGACACTTTTAATCCAGCGCAAACAAAAAGAATCAGGTCAAACGCGACAGGCATATTCGAGATACCAAGAAAGTGCGATGAAAGATACTCCTAAATGGGTAGATCGTGAAGCGAGAGAAATGCGTGCGTATGAACAACGCCGAAAGGATGAACTAAGTGCTTCGGTTCCAACAGACGAAGAGTTGCAACAGTTACTTGCAGAGACTCGGAGGTAATTCATGAGTAAAACGAATCGACATACACAAAAATGGGCGAAAAAAAACGCCAACGACAATGTCGCGGCGCAATAACCAAACTATTCTACTCTCCACTCGCAATGGAGAGGAACAAAACCGCTCTTGGCATGAGCGGGTATGACACATGTGCATCATAGAAGAATTTTAGCATATATGGCTCGCTATTCACAAGCGAGCCGTGTACATACCACACAAGATAAAAATAAAAAAATATTGACGTCAAAAATTATTTGTTGTAAAGTTTGTAATGAAAGGAGGAGAGCATTATTAAAAGTCTAACTGTTAGGCTTGATGAGGAACTCCACAAAGAAATGAAAATTCAAGCGATCAACGAGGGTATGACAATCCAGAAGTATCTGGTGTCACTCATCAAAGCCGATTTAGAAAAGAAAAAACAGCAGAAGTAAATAAAAGAGCCTGCCCCCATCCCGCAAAAGATTAGGCAGACTCTCCAATAAACACACCATCAAGGATGGGTGCTGATTTATTATAGCATTTCGTCCGGCTTGGTGAAACCAAGAGGAGGAATTACGATGAATGAACGTAACGCAATTAACAAATTGTTTGACCAGTTGTTTATGGAGCGAGTGCACCACGTGGCTTTAAAGACGATGCAAGAGGATATGGAGTACAAACGCGCTTTTAATAAAGTGATGGGCGTATTCGAATTACTTCGCGAATCGTTGAGCGAAGCAGATCAATTGGTCTTATTCGAAAAATTGGAAGAGTCGCAAAATGAATTGATCGCCGTTCAAATGGAGTACGCGTACATCCAGGGCATCAAAGACAGCGAGCAAATCCAAGAACAACTTAAGAAATGTGGCTTGTCTTTTGAGAAAGGGGCCTCACTTTTATCATGAACCTCCCAATCACAGTAATCACACCAACACCTAAACCGGTGACATATAAACCAATCTATGCGCTTACCACACTGGAACAAGCCTTCGACGGATGGGAAGACAGCAGCATCACCGTCTCCCTCTTCCTCAACCAAGGGCTCGAAGGGCGTCAGCATCTCCTCAGCTTTGAAGCAGAGTTTGACGACATGCCATACCAAGTCGCTGAGAACATCGACGACGACGGGGACGACACGCCGTGTGAGAAACATTCCATTCAGTATTACACCAACGACGAACTCCACACCATCGACTTACCGAATGGCTATATCATTTCCAAAGGTCTGAGCGTCGGCAAAAAGATGGTTCAGATCCGCACCAAACAACATATCATCGTCATCACGAAAGGTGGGCGCTGATATGTCTGAACAACAGAAGACACCGTTCCAACGTATTTTAGAACTACGCGTTGCCGCTCAAAAAGAAAAAGTGGGACAAGTCATCGAGAAAGACTTAGGTAACGACGAAGCGGAGTTGCTAATTGTCACACCAAGAGACATTCTTCATCATAAAATTGGAACTAAGCGTATTGTACAGTGCTCCGTTCTTACAACACATGAAGCTTGCAATGTACTTGAAACAGGAGGTTGGACATATGAGCGTCGGTAAAACGGCGCTCCGCGCCTACAAAACAGAAATCGATCCAAATCCCGAACAGATTGTTCTGATTCATAAAACGATTGGCACGTGCCGGTATGTCTACAACTTATTCATCCAAAAAAACAAGGAGCGGTATGAAGAGTCTGAAAAATTCCTTTCTGGCTACGATTTTTCGAAATGGTTAAATAACGTCCACTCTAAACAAGAGGAGTTCAAGTGGATCAAGGATGTGTCCAGCAAGGCGGTCAAACAATCAATCATGAACGCGGATGGCGCATACAAGAAGTTTTTCAAAAAACTCACGGCGTTTCCTAAATTTAAAAAACGAAGCGACTACGGCAATTTTTACTTGATTGGAAGCATCCGTGTTAAGCGGCACTTGATCCAATTACCTACGCTTGGAAAAGTGAAATTGAAAGAGAAGGGTTATATCCCGTTTGAAAATGTAAAGAGTTGTACGGTGTCGCGAGAGGGAGATCGGTATTTCGTTTCAGTCTTGGTCGAAGAAGACAAACTTCCAAAAACAGAAACGAAAAAAACTGAAGGTGTCGGTATCGATATGGGCATTAAAGAATTTTTGTACACATCGAACGGAGAATCCGTTGCGAACTTCAGTAAATCTGAACAGCTCATTAAATTAACAAAAAGCTTGAAACGACAGCAGCGCAAATTGTCACGACGCGAGAAGGGTTCCGCTAATTTCCGAAAGCAAAAAGTCATTATCCAACGGCTACACCGGAAAATACGGAACATCAAAATGGATTTGAAACGAAAACTCATCTTAAAAATCGTCCAGAGAAATCCGCAATTTGTCACGATTGAACACTTGAATATCAAAGGTATGCAGCGGAATCGCCGGCTTTCGAACAGCCTTCAACAAATCGGAATCGGTTACTTCATAGAGTGGCTACGCATGAAATGTCTTGAACGCGAAATTGAACTCAGGCGCGCGGACCGTTTTTATCCATCCAGTCAGATTTGTTCAGGTTGCGGAGAGCGGAAGAAGATGCCTTTGCATGTACGGTTATACGATTGTGATCACTGTGGAATGAAAAAGGATCGAGATTTAAATGCCAGTATCAACTTAAAAAAAGCAAAAGAATATACAGTGCTAACGTGAATATGAAGCAGCATTCAAAGATAACGATACGGTGGGCTACATCGGAATTTACGCCTGTGGACTATGGAGACAACTCGCTCATGCGAGACATAGGGTGAAGCAGGAAACGATCTAAGCGAAGTTTAGTAGCAGGAATTTACATGAACGAACGTAACGCAACGCAATCAAAAATAACGGATGGTGCTACCTACATTTCGTAGACGACCTCGGAAACGAGCAGCGTGTCCGAACGTTCTTGATTCGTGAGTCGGATGCAAATGAATCAGCAAAACAACGGAACTGGAAGGTGAAGCGAATTGTCTGGGATTAAACCGCTACAACCAATCATGCAATCTCCACTTCGAGAAATGCAGCCACTCAAAAAGGCGGGGCAAGCCTTTAAGGGCATGGTCTTAGAAAGAAAAATCGAGCAAAGCAACATGCAACTGCAACTCATGGGAGAAGTTGAAGTGTTTAAACGACCAACCGAAAAAGTGAAGGTTGGCGACAAGATTAAGTATAAAAGTAAATCGGGCGTTGATTTTAACGGGGTAATCAAGGGTGGGAAAGGCGTCGCTTTCGATGCGAAAGAAACGGAAGTCGAAACAAATTTCCCTCTTAAAAATGTGAAGTTACACCAATACGAAACCTTGTTAAGGGTCGACAAACTCGGTGGGTGGGCGTTCCTTGTTGTTCATTTTGTCTCACTGAACGAGTCGTACTTGCTAAAAGCTTCATTCCTCAAAGAACACTGGAAAGGCGTCACGTCTAAGTATGTCGGCAAAGGAAGCATCCCAATTGGTGCGATCCGCGAGAATTGCGTCCGTATCAAAATGAAGAACGGCTGCCACTTAGATTGGGTGTCTGCGTACCGCGAATCAGAAAATCAAAAAGCAAAATAAAAACCAATACGGTGGGCTACATCGGAATTTACGCCTGTGGACTATGGATACCTCTCGCTCATGCGAGACATAGGTTGAAACAGGAAACAATCTAAAACAGAACGTAAACACGTTCGTGTTTTTAGTAGCAGCGGATGATTGAGCAGAGTAATATGCAATGGATACCGCTCGCTCATGCGAAACATAGGATGAAGCAGGAAACAATCTAAGCGAAGCTTAGTAGCAGGGGAACAAAATGACTGAAATCATAGCAGCGGTTCTCACTTCAGCAATTCTATTTAGCATTATTTATACCGTATCTACGCAACCGAAACGCGCAAAATAAACCAAATAAAAAGGGGGAACACATCATGCAACAATCAAACACATCACCAGAACAAGTCAAACAATGGGCCGAAGAAATGGACAAGAAGTTTCTCGTATTAAAAAACGACGACATCGATCAATTCATCCATCCGATGCGAATGGGTGAGTTCAACAGGCTATTATCCGGAATCGATATGAACCGACGCGCTTTAGGGAAAGCAGGGCAGAACGATTACCTGGTGATCAACCTCGACGAGCCATATGCGTCAGAGGTCATCGAAATCATGAAACGTCATGGACACTGGGGAAAGCAGGAATGACTGTACGAAGATTGTTGAGTGAAGGAACGGTTTGGAAAGGCGGGATGAACCAACGTCCCGTTTCTCCCAGACCACCTCGCCCTCACGCTCAAGTGAAGGTGGCAGACGTAAAACAAAAAGAACGTATTTTGACTTTGGCCAAAAAAGAACTTCAAAAAATACAACGGAAATCCCAAAAGAAAATTTCAAAGTGCGCTGCAGATTTGAATACGGCTATAGCATCCGGATGTGATACCAAATCAATAATTTCTTTGCGGAATAAATTGAATCGGCAGGAGCGGGCACATATGAAAGTGCAAGAAGACATTAATGCGGTCACGGAGTGGATTGGAGGGATAAGAGATGAGTTCTGAAAGACACGTTTTGACTTATTTCAAGGACGGCGTCGAATACTATGCCTCATCCGGAAGAATGGTCTTCAATCCGGAATATCACGAGAATCACAAGAAACCATGGAAAGTGCATGACTTGATCTTCCTCTGCTCCTCTTATGATGCCATGAAGAAGAGAGACATCGGGCTTGCGCTTGGACGAACCGAGATGACAATCTTTGAAAAAGCAAAATCGCTACGAAAAAATGGCCAGTTTGAATACTTTAAAAACATGGGTCAAGAACATAAAAAGAATGCCTTAGATGATGCGAAAAGGATTTGTTCGTCATAAATGGCGACTATATTTGCCATCGGGTAAACCACTCAATACCGTCATAGCGGTTCAACAATTCTGAACGATGCTTTGCATCTTCAATGATGGATTCAAGAACGCTCTCGAATCGAGAGTCCTCAACGTGATAGAACAGCATCCAATCCAAGTTTTCGTCGTCACTTGGAATAAACACCATGCAGTAGCCGACATGTTTGCTCTCGACGATGAGAATAGAATCGAGGAGGTCATGGTGAAGGTTTGGTCGGTAAATCATATACATCATGAAGTCATATGTGGTGGCAGTTCGAACTCCGATAAATTCAAACAAATTGATTCCTCCGTGGCTTTGCAGATTAAATACAAACAAAATAACCAGTCTGAATGATGGTTAAACATATTGACCTAATTGTAAAATATAACCGTACACAATGTTGGCAACAATGTGTATAGTTTTCAGTGTATTAAACAAAACGAAACGTTTCATAAGTCGGGGTGATAGGGATGCCTGAATATATTGGGAAGGCACAGGCCGCCAAAATGATCGGCATTAATCGCGGAACGCTTGATAACCAGATTCTGCGGGGGACTGCTCCTGCGCCAGATGCAAAAACGAACGGATGCGACGTATGGCTCGTCGAGACGATTCGAGCATATGCAGAGGAACGGAAAAAGAAAAAGTGAATCATTGTAACTATCAACGTTCACTTAACGTTATTTAAGTTATATATACAAAGGGGTGAAATCATGAAATCCGGAAAAAAACCTACCCGAGCGGAGCGGGAACTCATCGCAAGTCATCGACTCCAGCCAGCCAATTGGCTGATCGAGCGACGAATTCATGGAGAGGTCCATCTCATTAACCGCATCAGTAACAAAAAGCGTGTCATCCACACGTAAAAAAAGAGACGGATTTGTATTGTGCATTGATGCTAAAACTCGAATTGAGAAGTATTTACAAGAAGTATTTGCAGAAGAAATGGCAGCGGATAAAGTAACAATCATCGCCTAACGTCTAGGGGGAACCGCTCCCCCTGGATATTTTCATGGACAAAGGAGAGCGGCATGAACAAACTGACTTGTATTTATCTTATCGCAGGAATGATTGGAACCTTACTGGCCACTTTATCAGGACCTTGCCCGATTGGTTTGTTGTTTGTCGCTCTCAGCGTCCTATGCGGACTGGTCGCGATGATCAATGAGCTCGTCAATCAAAGCAAGGAGCTTATTGATCAGCTTGACGAGGAGGCTTGAACGAATCGAATGCATATTTTTGAAAGGCATGAGGATAGTAAAACTTACATCTTGTACTTCAACGTTCTGCAACTGCATACGTTGGATGCAAACGAGTTAGTCTCCATCGAGGACATCAAAATTCAGCAGCTCTATAAGATGGTGATTAACGAATCTGGGTGGACATATCGAAAGGGGAGCGGAACTTATGGAAGACACACCGGCACGAAAACGGGGACGTCCAAAGAAGCCTGTCACAGAGTCTGGGAAAGACGATAAAGGGCGTTTCTTCGCCGAACAATATCAAAACTCACAACTGAAACTGAAGGCTGCCAATGAGGAGATCAAGTCTTTGAAAGAAGAAAACTATCAGCTGAAGAAAGGGAGGCAGGGGAATGTTCCTGATCAGGATGATTCCTCGAAGCAATTAGCCGAACTACGTGAAACGAACGAGAAGCTATTAGAGCTTTTGAACGAAAATGAACTCAAGCTGAAGCAATATGTCTTGGACAATTCGAACTTGGAGAAAACGGTCACCTTAGCGCGTGATCGAATTAAAGAACTTGAGTACATCGAAGATAACCATTTCGTCGAACCAATCGTTCACTATACAAACAACCCTAATTACGATCACACCGAGCTCATTAAAGGGCTTTGTCACTTCATTACGCTCAACTCAAAACAAGGGGGAAACCAAGATGAAAAAGACACGGTCGACGCAATACGCACTCAGACGCTTTAAAAAGCTGGATGAGGAAGGAGCCTACAATCTAAAGTCAGAGAAAAGTTCTGACCTTGATCGAGTTGCTGAGAAGATGTTTGGACCTAATTGGTTCTTGAAACCGAAACGACGCAACAATGCAATTCATAATGCTATTTGGAAATCCGTACGGAAAGAGTTGAATAATCGCGTAAAAGTAGGAGACAAGGTACGTATCGTGTCACTCCATCCATCTATGCCGATGCTTGGCATCAAGGAAGGCGATGAGTTTAAAGTGGTCTCTTTGGGAAAGACCGGAAGCTGCTACAACATAGACGTGGGCGGTCAAACAATCAGCGTATATCGTGAAAGAACGGCCAAGGTATGAGTAGCATAATTCTTGAATCTAGGAATCAGACGCGACACCTTGTTCGCTATAAAGGTCACAAAATAGCCGAGGCAAATCTGACACCGAGCGGCTTGTGGGAAGTTACCCCGAGTCACCGTTACTATCAGGGAATCGATACACTGACACGAGTTATGAACGAACATCAAATCACAGACTTTGCTAAAAAAGCATCGTATAGAGGAGAGCCACTATGATCATTCCAAAAAACGAATTTCCGGACTATGTCGAGAAGCAACGTGAACTAGACGCAAAGATTTATGAGAAACAGGAGCTTAAATTACTCTCACTCGAACGGATCGACTCTGCTTATCGGGTGGAGGTCGCAGAGACTGTCAATGAGCTGAAGGGAGACTTCAAATATTGGTCGAACAAATCGCCCGAGTGGCACAAGTTCTTGGAAGAGTACATCGATGCTACGCATTTTGTGCTCAGCTATGTTTATCATTTCGCAGATAAGTTTTCGAAACGTCTGAATTATGTCGAAGGCGAAAACCGCATTGAGCACATGTTCCGTAAAATTGAAAAGTTATTCGGCAACTTGGAGAACACACGTGTTATGGTCATCGACCAAAACGAGTTCACGTTATTGACAGAAAGTATGGAGAATTATTCACTCAAGCTGCCGTTTGAATTAGAAGCTTGGGAGTTGGCTACACTTGCCATCAAAACAGACTCCTTACTTGAATCATTCTTTTATCTGACGGAATTGGCCAAGCGTCTCGGAATCACGGCAGACCACGTCCGGACGGTATACGAGAACAAATTAGCCGAGAACCACCGACGTTCGGACAGCGGGGTGTATTGAGATGACTCCGCAGCAACTCATCGAATGGAATCGTCAGAGAGCGGGATATGCACCCGCTCCAGCGGACAAAGCGAGCAAAACCGAAAGAAAGCCGGTTAATCATGATGCATACGACTCCCTTCGTTTCGTCGTGGTCAAAGGAATGTCGGAAAAGGCTGCACAATGAGACGCGTCCTTGATCGGACCATCAGACGATTGCCGGAGTTCGTAATAATAGGGATGGTCGCCTCTGCCCTCTGCCTCATCGTCTATGAGCTCACTGGAGACGAGACGTTTGCCAGAGTCCTTTTGTTACTCATAGCGTTGTATCATGTTCGGTTCAACTACCTTCGAGACAAAAAAGCAGAACTTAGAAAACAGGAATGATTTAACAGACAAACTAATTAATTTGGTCATTTCGTACAAAATTCGATTATTCTGTGTTAAAAATAGGGAAAGACAAGAACATGCGTTCGTATTATAATGGGAACGGAGGCGGTGGAATGGACTATTTCGTACCGCTTGAGTTTGGATACGACAGTATTGTGAAGTTCGAAGATGAAGGAACAGTTGAGTATAACCTTTACACCATCTTCGGAATTGAGCCGGCTGGCCGATACGTTCTGTACATCAAAAGGGAACGTATTCCGCGCTACACTCTCCCGAAAATTGGCGAGTGGGAAAAGGTTCATCTAGTGATTATTTAATACGAGGCATCTGTGCCAGGGGGTAAGCGAATGATTTTAAGCAAGGAATCACTTCAGAGCATGATTGAGGCAAATGAAAAGTTGAGTTTAGCGAAAGATGATAAATCAGAGTTCTTTGATGAAGCATATCTGAAGGATCGAGTTCGATTAAAAGTAGAGTTGGGATGCTTCATTGGTCAACGGATTGGTTATCTTTCCGGAATCGAAACAAAAACGATAGTGAACGATGACGAGAGTGTTGTGGCGGGGGTTCGTGTTATTCAACGAGGACTCGCTTTGATTGAACGGGTCAAGGAGTCAACGAAGAATGGCTATAAGCATAGTGAATCAAACGAGTATTTTGACGTAGAAAACTATTGCTCATATGAACACATCCTTTCTGAGTATCGAGAACTATTCCGTTACCATGATACACATCTACTTGCTATGGTCGCAGACATGAACTCATATCGAAACTTAGCCGGAATCATCGCGGGAACGCTCATTATCCTGGAGCGGATTGGTGTAGATCATATTGAACTCAAGGAAACTTTCATCGAATTAAATCAACGAGCAGTCAACGCTGTCGTGATGAAGTAAAGGACGCGAGGTGGAGAGATGGAGCAGTTTTCCGAAGAACGTGCTGAAGAGTTCAACAGGGACATAAAACGACTACGAACCCAGATCCTGCTCTACATGAGCCATCAAGAAACATTGCAGACCCTTAAAGCATTGATCAGTGAAGGTTACACCGCAAAGATGAGCGTCTCGTATGGTATTGAATCGGTCATGCCTAAAGGAGATGCCGGGGAGCGGGTAGATCCTTTGGATGCATATATCGACCGAAAAGTGCGACTTGAAGAGCGGATTGAAACAATCAGTGAGAAGATGAATATAGTAGACGAAATGCTCAATTATGCATACGTCACTGAAGGTTCGGAGCGGAAGTTATGCATCGATGAAGACGACATGCAGCTGATTCGTCATATTATGAGCGGTGGATCAATGCGGCAGTTTGCTTTTGATAAAGGCTGGTCTCCCAACAAGCCACAGTATCGTTTTAAACGAGCCGTTCAACAAATTGTGTATCTCCGGATGGTTCGGACGTATCAGGATGAAATAAGTGAAATTGCTCAAAAGTGACTATTTGTTTCTTTTTCAATATTTATTACAAATTTATTAAAACTATTTGACGTATTTTTGTTCATCATGTTAGATTTGTGATAGAGTCGCAAGTCGATTCGTCATCACATTCCCTGTAACCTCATTCGGCGTCTGCATTCGCAGTCGCCTTTTTTATGCTCTTCGAACGTCGGGCGAACAAGCCATTACAGCCGCTCAACTCCCTGGCAGCGGAAAACCTTACACAGTTTCATTCGACGCCAATAAACGTCCGATGAAAGGTTCGTCCGGCGTTCAAAGGATATAAAGTATATATCATAGATTGTTAAACGTATTTAAGTTAACGACATACAGAATGATTTGTTCAAACAGATAATTAGGCACTATATACGCTCCCAAGAGCGGTCAAACACCTTTATATCGGACACTGTCCTGATAAAAAGCGAAAGGGGTGAGGCTGGATGGCCAAAAAGAAAGTAGACCAATGGTTGACGAAGGAAGGTCTCACCAAGCTCGGTGGATGGGCTAGGAGCGGACTTTCAGACGAACAGATTGCAAAGAACGTCGGTGTCAGCCGCTCGACGTTGAACGAATGGAAGAAGAAGTATCCGGACATATCGGACACCCTAAAAAAGGAGAAGGAGGTCGCCGACTTCGAGGTCGAGAACGCCCTGTTCCGACGCGCCACCGGTTTCGACCATGAGGAAGTGACCTATGTGTCGATGCCGCTCAACCAGGAAGAGTATGACGAGAAGGTGGCCATGCACCTGGATGTGTGGCATCAACAGAACCCGAAAGCGACCCAGGCGGAACGTGACCTATTCATCGCGTCCATCCCTCGATATAACGAGGTCATCTCGAAACGCGTCATCCGTCACGTCGCGCCGGATACGACGGCCGCCATCTTCTGGCTGAAGAACCGCGACCCGCTCAACTGGCGTGACAAACGAGAACATCAGGTCGACGGTACGATCAACTCGAATCAAACGATCGACCTATCAGGGCTTTCACCTGAGGAGTTGAGACGACTTGCCGAAATCGATAATGACGAAACTGACTAAGGGAGATCGCAAAGCGATAGCTGACGAAGCGCGTCGTGAGCTGTGTCGTGTTTCATACGCCGATTACGCCAAGCGAGCCAACTTCGGAAAACTGAAGATATTTCGTCACCTCGAGCTGATCGCCGAGCCGCTCCAACGTATAGCGGACGGAGAACAGCTTTTTGTGTTCATCGAGATGCCACCGCGTCACGGCAAGTCGATGTTCGTCACAGAAACTTATCCGTCTTACTTTCTCGGCAAGAATCCGGACAAGCGGGTCATCGTCTCCAGTTACTCTGGAGGGTTAGCCAAGAAGTTCGGCCGTCTGAACCGTAACAAGTTCGCCGAGAATGCGCCCGACCTGTTCAAACAGTCTCTCAGCAAAGATAACGCTGCCGCTAACAACTGGGGTGTGTCGGGTAAAAAAGGCGGTATGATCACGGCCGGTATCGGAGGGACCATCACCGGTGAAGGAGCGGACCTGCTCATTATTGATGACCCGATCAAGAACGCGAAGGAGGCGAACTCCGCTACCTATCGCGACGCGGTTTGGAATGAGTGGGAATCCACGCTCTCGACCCGTCTCCATGACGGAGGTTCGGTCATCATCATCATGACCCGCTGGCACCAAGATGACCTTATCGGACGAATGCTTGAGAAATCTCCCCGTGACTGGATACGTCTACGACTCCCGGCAATTGCTGAGGACGAGGATGATCTACTCGGTCGGGAAATTGGTGAAGCGCTTTGTCCGGAACTCGGTTTCGACGAGGAATGGGCCGAAGTGAAAAAACTCGAGGTAGGAACGCGAACCTATAATGCGCTCTATCAACAAAACCCCGCTCCAGCAGGAGGCACGGTCATCAAACGTGAGTGGATCAAGTTTTATAAAGTCCTTCCCGCTCTTGATGAGCGGCTCACTAGTTGGGATATGACATTCAAAGGGAGCGAGGGAAGCGATAGGGTGTCCGGACAGGTATGGGGTCGCAAGGGAGCGGAGTTCTTCCTAATCGACGATAAGACGGCCGTCATGGACTTCACTTCATCACTCCAAGCGGTTGAGACCTATCACGCTAAGCACCGGACGCCTTCCATCCTGATCGAGGACAAGGCGAACGGTCCTGCCATCATCAACTCGCTTCAGAAAAAAGTACCGGGAATCATCCCGATTCAACCAATCGGGGACAAGGTGACACGGGCATCCGCTATCGCACCGTATTGGGAAGCAGGTAACGTTTATCTGCCCGATCCAAGCATTGCGCCGTGGATTGATGACTATGTCGAGGAGCTCACCTCGTTCCCATACGCAAAACATGACGACATGGTGGACAGTATGAGCCAGGCATTGAACCGTTTTGCGATGGTTCAGGTTCCGAACATCCGCGAACTCTGAGAAAGGGGGTGAAGACAATAAAAGCTGTTAGAGAATTTCGAATGAAAGCATCGATGGCACACGCTGCCATTTACGGACCGAAGTTTAAAGACCCTCAATGGAGCGACGTCCGTTATGACTCCCTCGCCAAGGAGGGGCACAATTCGAACGTCTGGGCGTATGCCTGTATCAACGCCATCGCCACATCCGCATCGACGGTCCCTATTCTGCTCTATCAGACGGGTGGCAAGAACAAGAAACAGATCGAGCAACACCCGCTCCTGGACTTGCTGAAGAAACCGAATGACATCCAGAGCGGTCGGGAGTTCCGTGAGGAGTGGGCTAAGTATCTGCTCATGGCAGGGAAGGCGTTCGTCGAGATGAACGGGCCAAGTGACAACAACATCACTGAGATGTGGAACCTTCGTCCCGACCGTATGGCCATCGTGCCGGACGCCAAGAGTTTGATCGCCGGTTATCAGTTACGGGGTGACGGCGGTGTCGAAATCCCCATCAAACGTGAGAAGGTCTTGTATTACCGTATGTTCGATCCGCTCAACGAGTTCGATGGTGTATCACCTCTCCAGGTGGCCGCGCGAGCGGTCGACCAGGACAACGGTGCTAACGCCTACAACAAGGCACTCCTGGACAATGGAGGGAACCCACCAGGTGTCATCACGTCCGAATCCACGTTAGACGACACGGTGTTCAAACGTCTGCAGTCGATGATTCGACAGCGGTTCGGTGGCAAGAAGAACGCGGGTCGACCGCTCCTTCTCGAGAACGGGGTCAAGTGGCAACAGACCGGGCTCACTCCGGACGACATGCAGTACACCGAAATGAAGAAGATGAACCGCATCGAGATCTGTGCGGCTTTCAACGTCCCTCCGGAAATCATCGGGGACAAGGAACATGCGACGTACTCCAACTACCAGGAGGCACGTTCGAGTTTCTATGAGGAGACGGTCTTGCCGTTCCTCGACTTCTTCCTCGACAAGGTCAACACGCATCTCGCTCCGAAGTTCGGGGACAACCTGGAACTGGTCATCGACCGCGACTCGGTGGATGCCCTATCTGAGAACACGGATTCGAAATGGACACGGATCATCTCCGCTGTCGACAAGGGTGTCATCTCGGCGAACGAGGGGCGTGAGGAACTCGGATTCAGTCCACGAGACGATGGCGACAAGTTACGCGAACCCAAACCGACAGGAGCGGGGCAAGACGGAGCGGGAGACCCTCCGCCCGACCCGAAGGATACGGAAGGCGAGAAATCGAACACGCGCCATTCTGACGACCCTTTTGACCGTGGCATCGGGCTCATCCTCGGTGCCGTGAAACAATTGCATGCATCGAAGAGCGAGGACGACGACCTGTCGTTCTTTTTGCGTTTCGAGGAGGAGCGGGCACCGTACATCGCGTCCGCTCAAGAAATGATTCAGCAGCGGTTCAAGGACGAACTGAAAGCGGTGCTTGCTGCCACTGACGAGGACGGCGTCTATAAGGCGCTCAAGTCCCAGGAGAAAGAGTGGGAGAAACTCATCGCTGCCATTTATTACGGTGCCATCGAACACTTCGGTAATTGGAACTATGAGCGGTTGAAGGACGAGTATGACGAGAAACACGGGAGCGGCACGTTCGAGACGAAGTTCTTCGACCGGCTGTTCACGATGGCCCGTCGATTGATCCAGAAGTTCATTGGTGAGACATCGGTGGAGCTGGTCACCTACATCAGTGAGACGACCCGAGAGGCGCTTCGCATGGTGATCAGTGACGGCGTCGACAAAGGGCTGGCCTGGCGTGACATCGGTCGCAACATCGAGAAGGTGTATGGTGACGACTTCGACGCGCGT
Source organism: Exiguobacterium sp. PFWT01 (assembly GCF_018255795.1). Lineage (GTDB taxonomy): Bacteria > Bacillota > Bacilli > Exiguobacteriales > Exiguobacteriaceae > Exiguobacterium. The sequence goes on from NZ_CP073756.1 coordinate 46,222, forward strand.
CGCTCCATGATGATCGCCCGCACAGAAATCGTAGCCGCCTCAAACTTCGGTGCCCGAGAAGGTGCGAAAGCGACCGGGCTCGAGCTCGAGAAGCAATGGGTGTCCACCCCGGATGACCGTACACGCGACACGCACGTCGACTGTAATGGCCAGACACGGGACATGGACGAATATTACAAGGTCGGCAACTCAAAAGGGATGTTCCCTGGTGACCCGAAACTCCCGGCCAAGGAGCGGATTCACTGCCGCTGCGCCGAGAAACACAAAGTAAAGGAGTGAAACGATGACAAAGTACAATGCTCTATTCGTGAGCGGTTCGGCTCTTCAGACGAAAACGACCGCTCTCCCAGACCAAAAGACGAAGGATTTCGCGTTCGACCTCAAAACGTCGGACACCGAGAAGAACATCATCGAGGGTTATGCCTCGACGTTCGGCGGCGAACCGGATTCTTATAACGACGTGATTGAGATGGGCGCATTCGCCAAGACGATCAAAGAGCGTGGGAACGACATCAAGTTCCTATGGCAGCACGACTGGCACGAGCCGATCGGGAAAATCATCGACATCTATGAGGATGCCAAGGGGCTCTTCATCAAGGTGAAGATCAGCGAGACGACACGAGGCAAGGAAGCGCTCGTCCTGGCCAAAGATGGGGTCATCAATCGGATGTCCATCGGCTACAGCGTCATCAAACAGGAATACGACAGCAGCACCGGCATCCGCACGCTGAAAGAAATCAAACTCTATGAGGTGTCGGCCGTCACGTTCCCTGCCAACACGAACGCCGTGATCACGGGAGCGAAGCAACAGAACCTCGAGCAGAGCTTCAAACACTTCATCGCCGAGACCATCGAAGGCATCCAAGAGGGTAAAGCCGGCAAGGTGCTGTCCGACAAGAACAAGAAGGCGGTCGAGGAAGCGGTCGAGGCGCTCGGAAAGGCCGTGGATACGTTGAACGCGCTCCTCGATGCAACTGAGGGGCCGAAATCAGACGACGAAGGCCCGAATAAAGACCCTGGAGCGGACGAAAGCGCCAAGAGCTTAGAAAGTCTCATCGCCCAGTTCACCCAAAAAGCAGAATCATTCAAATCATGACCGCTCACTGAGCGGTCTTTTTCATGCACTCATGACACTCGAGCCGCCGACCTTGCACTCAAGCCGCTCGTGAGCCGCATGAGAGGACACCGCTCAACACGGTTCCAACGACAAAAAAACAAACCAACCAGGAAAGGATGTCATCGCACATGACAGTCAAAGCAAAGCAAGGCAAGTATCCGCTCGTATTACCGATTCAATTCTTCTCTCAATCGACAGAAGAAAAGCTCGCAGAACAGATCCAGAACGGGTTCTCTGAGCTCAAAAAGTTGGATGAACTTCGCAAGAAAGAAATTGAAGAGCAAGGAAAGGCGACGTCTGAGACAAAAAACCAGATGGATGAAATCAAGTCGACGTTGAAAGGGCTCCAAGAGAAGTTGGATAAGCTCTCGACTGAGAATAACCGCGCGTTCACACCGAATGGCCAAAAGTCAGAGGACGAGTTGAAACGCTCTGCCGCCTTCTTCAGCTTCATGCGTAAAGGTAAAGCCGAGATGGCACCAGAGGAGCGGAAGGCGCTCGTCGAGGACGAGGACGGTTTGGTCATCGTTCCAGAAGAGCTCGACCGTGAAATCGAACGTGAGTTGCCGAAATTGACGATCTTCCGTCCGCTCGTCAACACGCGTAACACATCGGCCGCGAAGATCCGTAAACGTGGTCTCAATGAAGTCACAGTCGGATGGGGCAAGATCGAGACGTCAGCGAGCAAGAAGCTCGGCGCATACGAATCGGAACTCACGCCGTCTGAACGCTACATCTTCGTCGAGAACTTGAACGGTCTCACAAAGATCGGTAACGACGAGTTGGAAGACACGGACGTCCAATTGCAGCAGTACCTCGGTTCGTCATTCGCACTGGCAGCGGCCGGTGAGGAAGACAAGGCGGTGCTCGTCGGTAAGGGTCACTCGATGGAAGAGCCGGAAGGCGTACTCGTCGCAGCCAACGTCAAACGTATCGACACGGAAGTGGTCGGAGCGGTCACGGCTGACGACATCATCAACCTCTTCTACGGCGTCAAAGCCCAGTACCGTAAGAACGGGATCTTCGTCATCCCATCATCGCTCGAACAGCAAGTACGCAAGCTCAAGAACGCGAACGGGGACTACATCTGGCAGGCCGCTCTCACAGCGGGTACGCCGAACCTCTTACTCGGCCGTCCTGTCTACAACCAGGATGACTTCCCTGCATTCGCACCAGGAGCGGACCAAGCCGTGTTCGGTGACTTCAAGGTCGGTTACACGCTCGCGGACCGTAAAGGATCATCTATCCAACGCCTCAACGAATTGTATGCAGAAGACGACCTCGTCGGATTCAAATACAAGAAACGTGTCGGTGGCGGTGTAGACAAGCCGGAGGCATTCGCTGTCCTTCGTATCAAAGCATAAGCTGAACAATCCAATTTAGAGGAGGAACCACGATGGAACAAAACGTCAAAGTGAAGATCCTCCGCTCACTCGGAACAGCCCAGGGTGTACTCAACCCTGGCGCTGTCCAATTTTTAGATGAGCGGACGGCGGAAAGTTGGGAAGCGAACGGGCTCATCGAAATACTTGAACGTCCGGAGCCACCGAAACAACCGGAAGGCGACCAAGATGGCCAAGGCGGCGATGACAAGCAACCGGAACAAACGGAAGGTCCTGCTGACAACAAAGAATCGAACGAGGCCCACGAGGCAGCGGTCGAGACTCCGGAAACGAAAAAGCCTGCAGCACGTAATTCAAAAGCTAAGAAATAAGGGGGTGACGCGTGATGCTCGCATCGAACGCACTCACCACAATCGAGCGGGTACGCCGCTCCCTGGGATTCGGTACGGACGACTCGAAGGATGAGTTCATCATCGAATCCATCAACCTGGCATCCCAGGTCATCGAGCGGTTCTGCAATCGGAAGTTCGAGAAGAAAGAGTACACCGATTTCACGAACATGGAGTCGGACGAGTATCTCTTCTCGCAGTACCCGGTCCATCAAATCATCGACATCAACAACAAACCCGTCAGCTTCCCCACAATGGACGTACTGAGCGGGATTTTTTACGGTTACATCCCAAAACACGCGACGATCCGCTATATCGCAGGCTATGACCTTCCAAACTCGACAGACTTCGCCTATAGCACGTATCCGCTCCCCCCGGACTTGCAACAGGCGTGTCTGAAACTCGTGCTTTATCTGTATGAGGACGAGGAGACGGTCTCTACTGCAGACATGGGCGAGATCAAGTCGGTGGACATGGGTGACATGAAAGTACAACTCCAGAGCGGGAACCTCGAATCCATCCCGGACGACGTGATGCAACTGTTGCGTTCGCATCGGAAGATGAACCTATGAACCCGCTCCTACGCAAGAAACTGAAGCAGATCGCCCGAAGCGTCATCAAAGACGACGCCCTGGTGTTCCGCCGCTCCCGTGAGCGGGTCGGTCTGGAGTGGAAGGAGACCTTCATCCTTGTCGCAGAGGCGAAGGCTCACTTCTACACGGTCGACACGACGGACACACGGCTTCAGACAATCGAGAACGGTAAAGAGAGCTCGGAGCCCATCATGAAAGGGATGTTCCTGGATGACCTGGTGAAGACTGGCGACAGAATCATCCCCATCATCGGTGGCATCCGGAGCGACATGATGGTGGAGGTCATGGCGAAACCCATCTCTCCATCGCTTCAGGGCATCCATTATGAGTCCCCCCTCAAGATGATGGACATACCCTTCAAAGTGGTGGAGCGGGACGCTGTGACCTATTTAGAGACGGAAGGGTGAGCGGTTATGTTCAGAAGTGAGGTCAGATTCAAGGCGAACACGGAAGCGGTCCTCGCCGAGATCAAGGCGCGGGCCAACCGGAACGTACAGGCTGCCACTCTACACATGCGGAACGAGCTCATCGACAAGGTCAATAACGCCGGGGACGGTCGGGAATATCCGATACGGCCAGAGACAGGGCGACTCGAGAAGGTCGAGATCATCAACAAGCTAGGACGACGACAAACGGTACGGAGGCTCACAGGCGCCAAAATGCACAAGGCATCGCGCCCAGGTGACCCGCCGGCCGTCCTCCGTGGTCAGCTGAAGACATCCTTCCAGATCGAGTTTGAGGAAGACGGGGACACCGTCCGGGGCTATGTCGGCCCGGTGAACGTCCCCTATGCCAAGGCCCTGGAGTTTGGCTTCGTCGGCAAGGACAAGAACGGCAAGCGTCATAACTTGCTGCCACGTCCCTATATGTTCCCGACGTACCACGAGCAACGTGAAAACTTGATGAATATCTTACGAAGGGGGCGGATCACGTGAACTACGAACCGCTCGACATCATCCAGGAGATCATCGAGGCGAATCCGTCCATCACGGACCTGATCGGTAAGACGACAACCGGGAGCGGACAGGCATATCCCAATGTGGCACAGGAGGACGTTCCGGATGACATGGAGCGTCCTTATATCGTGCTTCGCCTCGAATCTGACGGGATGGAACAGAACGATTTGCTGGGCAGTGCCCTCATCTCAGCAGATATTTACACGGAGGGCGACAGAACCAAGGCGAGAGAGATTGCACGGGCGCTCGAGCGGGTGGTCCATAACAAGATGTATGGTCCAGGGAGCGACCATGTAGGAGCGGGTGCGTTACAGACGTTCAAACGCTTCAAACATGAGCCGCCTCAACCCGACCCGAGCGTGAAATGCGTGAACGTGAAGATCGCGCTCCGCTTCTACCGTGACGATCTCATCGAGCCTTAACCAAAGGAGGAATCATTGAATGGGTTATCAAATGTTAAACGGCATTCGCCCAGGGTCATCGAAGAACTTGATGATCGGACCTGGTGTGGTGACAAAGAACTTCAATCTTCAAACGTATGACCCGCTCGACGCGAACACATGGGGCGACATGCTCGGTGCGACAAAAGGCGGTAACGAGGTCACGATGGACACTGAGTGGCATACGGTCGAGGTGGACGGCGCGCTCGGTACGGTCGACGGCATGGAATGGCTCACGAAGGCCGAGGCAAAAATCTCGACGAACTTGCTCGAGGTGACACGTGAGAACCTCTTGCTCAAACTCCCGGCGTTCGACATCCAGTCGCACGATACGAACTATGATGTGATCCGTCACAGCGGTTCGGTCGCTCCTACGGGGACGACGAACATCGCACTCTTCGGTTCGCTCACAGGTAAGAGCGTACCGGTCGTCGTCGTGCTCGAGAACGCGCGATGCACAGACTCGTTCGCACTCCCGTTCGGGAACGGGAAAGACGATGTCGTGCTCAAGGCTGAGTTCGAATCTCGTTTCTCG
>NZ_CP073757.1:0-43102 GCF_018255795.1 Exiguobacterium sp. PFWT01
TCATGTGTCGCGACGACGGCATCGGCGAAGGTGAGCCGCTCATAGTTCTGGATCCGCGTGTCCGGCACGTCGGTGAATCGTACAAACAGCATCTCGTTCCTCCTCTCGTTTCAAGCAACAAAAAAAGCCTTCCGATTGGAACGCTACGTGGGTGTGCATTAGAATTTGATGTTCTGGTCGACCATCTCGGCGAGCGTGAATGCGCCCATGACGATGATCAGACCGACGGCGCCCCCGACAAGCCAGCCGACGGCTTTCGAGCGGCCACGATCCCCGCCGAAGATGAAGTAGAAGCCCCCGATCGCGAAGGCGATGGCCGCGGCGATAACCGCGAGTCCCTGAAAGAACTGAAGCAAGCTGAGCCCTGTCTCATTGAGTCCCATGTCGTTCCCTCCTTAGTCCTGGTGCGTCGGCGACTTGAAGCTGAGCTTCGCCTCGAGCGCCTCCAAAATGAGTTCCTGGTTGTCCTGGATGACCTGTTGATGTTGTTCGTCGAGCCACTCCTCATAGTCCTTCCCACGGATGCGTAAGAGTTTCTCGGCGAAGCTACGGTTCTGTTTCTGTTCTTTTGATGCCACAGTACACACTTCCTTCCCTTGATCTCGTGATGTGAAGCAGCACATCATTAAGGACAGTCGGATTCGGTGCGGTGGGTTTCTAGCCGTTCCCCCACGAACTCCGCTCCTCGCTGTGATGAGGAGCTGTACAGGGTTTTTCGATGACCCGGAACGATTCTGTGACCTTATGGCGAGTTTTAGGCGACTCTCGCCGAACCATCTGTGCGTAGATCCCGCCCACCCGGTCACTGGTGAGGGACACGCCGGTATGTGATTGGAGGAGACCATCCTTAAGGATGTGCTGCTGCGTCGATGTCGATTACTGGCGGACTCTTTTCCGCTTCTTGACGTGGATGAGCTCGTCATCCGGGTTCTTGCGCTTGGCGAGCACGTGGGCGTCACAGACCACCGTCCGGATCCGGTAGTAGAGTTGCGTCAGCTGGACCGCTTCACCGCTCCCTTTCTCGATGCCGATGAAGCCATGCAGTTCATACGTCTTCCCGTCGAACGTGCGGACGGAGTCGGCCTGCGGCAACTCCTTCAAGTCGAACCGACGGCGCTCGAGCTTGGTGACGGAACGTTTTGCCCCGTATCCGAAATCGATAGCGTCCCACGGAACCGTCGCGAGCGTGTGCCCGAACGCGCGGGCCAGGTGATCGATGTCCGCAATCGACGGCACCGAGCGGTTCTGTTCATACTGGCTGATGGCGGGCTGTGAAATCTCCCCGAATGTCTTCTCTGATAGTTCGACCTGTGACCAGCCCGAGAGCTGGCGGTTCTCCTTCAACCACTCCCCGAATCGATACATGAGCTTTCCCCTTTCTGTAAACCAGAGCGGCGACCAAACAGATGTTTCCTTTTGTTGGTTCCAATATAGCAGGGATAGGAATAAAAATCATCAGTTTTCTGATATGTCAGAAATTTTACATTTGACGATTCTTGTCGAATCCGCTCTATACAAGGGATAAAGAGCAACAGTAACTCAATATTTTTGATTTTGTCGCACAATTGTAAAAAAATAACGCTTTGATTATAGAAAATAATGACAAGTATTTTGATTTCAAGAGATTGTGTTAGGGTAGAGGAATAGAAAGATTTGTAAAGAATAAGGATGATAAGAGTACTACGATCGTGGGGTGAGCAAGTGGAGTTGAACGAGGCAATCATTGAACGGATGAAGGAACTCGCAGCCGAACATAACATGACCATCCATCAAGTGATTCAAAAAGGTGGATTGAATCAAGCTACGATTTCAGAGCTGATGAGCGGACGAACAAAACATCCGAAAGTGAGTACAATTCAGAAGTTTTGTGATGGTTTAGAAATTTCTCTGAGTGTATTTTTCAATAGTAAGAAATTCTAAGGAATACAGAATCAATAAAAAGCAATTTAAATTTTACTTTTTGGAACTAAATAGCAAGCATAAGATACACTATTTTTGTGTATTGAATCAATAACATAACTCTTTTCAAAATAGATATCCTATTTTGAAAAGAGTTATGTTATATTTGTAGACAGGAGGAGATTAAAATGTTATCTCGATTTTTTTTAGAAAATTATTTGTCATTTAAAGGTCCGCATGAACTTAGTTTCAATTATGAATCAAGTGCGGCAAAGATTTTTAAAGAAAATACTCTATTTGAGTATAAAGAATTTAATAAAAAAAGAGTTATATTGAACGGTTTAATTATTTTGGGGGCGAATGCTTCAGGAAAATCTAATATTCTTCATGCGATGTCTTCCTTAAGAAACTTATACTTAAAAAGTTTTGATTACAATACGTTTGAAGATATTGATGAAGAAATTGAAGGATTCTCATTATGTGATACTAAAGATAATTTAATTACTAAATTAGGAACGGAGATAATTCGATCTTTAAACGGAATCGATTATAAAATTACTTATGAAATTAATATAGATTCGGAAACACAGAAAATTAATTCAGAGAAATTATTCTATAATAAAATTCTGAAAAGTACTGTTTCTGCTCCAAAAATTATCTTTGAGAGAGTAAGCGAAAAAATAACCAATTATTCTGAATCCTTATCTCAAATTATAAGTAAAATTGAAAAGGAAAATATAGAGTACAAAGCCATACTCTCATTACTCAATTTTGATTTAAACAAAAACTTTTTTAAGGAAGAAATGGATAGTTTAGACTATGAAATTTCCTATAGCTTAGGCCGTTTTTTAGAGTTAAACTTCTCTATAGCAGAACCTGCGCCGGGGTTTGAAGATTTTTCTGAAAAGTTGCTCGCAAATTCAGATTTTAAGCAGTATGTTTTAGATAGTCTATATGACTTTGATTTTTCAATTTCAGATTTTTCTTTAATCGATATTTCGGACGACTTCTTAAAATCTCTTGAAGAAAGTGGTTTATTAAATGGAGCACCTGAAAATGTGAAAAAACAAATTTTATCTGATTTCAAAAAAAAGAAGCAATATAAAATAGAAGCACTACATAAAGTTGATGGGAAGAATTACCCCATAAGTCTGGGAATGGAGTCGAATGGGACTAGAAAATTTCTGAGAAATTCTTTTAGAATTTATGAAGCACTCTTTTCTGAAAAATTATATGTTGAAGATGAGTTTGATAGTAAATATCATTTTAATATTCAACAAGGAATCATCAAGAAATTTCTAGAAAACCATCACACAGGTTTGAAGAAATCGCAGTTTTTGATTGTTTCTCATAATCCACTTTTATTAAACCCCGATTACTTTGCTAAAGAACAAATCATCTTTGTAGAAAAAAATAGAGCAACACAAGAATCAGAAATTTTCAATCTAAGTGATTTTAAAGAAATCACCTACAATAATCATAATTGGATGAACATGTATTTGAATGGTAGGTTCGGGGCTGTGCCCGAGGTGATTATTTAATGAGTAGGCCAATAAAGAAAAGTGTGCATATTTTTTTCCCTGAAGCAGATTGCAGAGGAGAGAAAGTGACACTATCAGAAGACTTTTACCTTAAATACGCCTTTAAAAGAAATGTATCTGTAATTCTTAATACTTATGGTTTTGATCATGAAAAAAGATTTAATTCTGCTTATCAGAAAAACGAATACAATGATCAATGTTTTATTGTTATGGATACGGATATCACTGCTACACGTGATAATATAAATGCAGTGAAGAAAAATATTGGAGATTATCAAAAAAAATACCCAAGAGCAAAAATGATTTTGTCATCAAGAAGTTTTGAGACATGGCTATGTATGTACAATCACGACACATATACAAAGCCTTTTACTGATAAAAGTCAATTGTTAAAGGATACCAAGTTTCATGATTATGACAAACAAGAAGTTTGGTTCAGAAAACATGCGACTGAACTGTTTGAGAACTACCAAAATGCAAAACAAGCAAGTATTAAAAGTAGAAAACTTGTTTTTAGTTCACATAACTTGGATGACCTAAACTTAGAATCACACCCAGGTAAATTTGACGATAGGTTACTGCATATGATTGTTCCAGTAACCCCGTATACTTTTTTTGATATTTTAATCGATGAATTGATGGAATGAATTGATTTTATAACATCTAGGGTAAAGGAGGTTTAAATCTTAACCTCCTTTTTTCTATTTGTATACATGTATACAAATGGAGAAAAGTTTGATACGTTGAAGTTACAAATAAAAAAGGAGGCACTAAAATGACCAATCAGCTTGATCTCTCAAAGCAAGAAGCTATTGTTGTGACATTCGGAAACTTTAAAGGCGGCACGGGAAAGACGACGAATAGCACGATGCTCGCTTACGCATTGGCCAAGAAAGGCTATCGTGTGTTGCTCTGTGACCAAGACCCTCAGGCGAATGCGACTACCTTGTTCTTGAAGACGAAGGCTGCGCGAGAAGATGACTACATAACCTTCGAAAAGACATTGATGGCAGCAATGCAAGAAGGCGATTTAAGTAGCATCGTCACAGAAGTTACGGACAATTTGTTCCTACTACCTTCATTCAGTGATTTTGCGCAATACCCGAAGTTTCTTGAAAAAAAGTTTGAGAAAGAAGTGGATCGTGTGACGTACCTGTCTACTCTTCTCGAACCGTTAAAGAGCGAGTTCGATTTCATTTTTGTGGACGTCCCTCCCACCATCTCCATCTATACGGACTCCGCCCTCTATGCCTCTGATTTCGTTGTCGTCGTACTTCAGACACAGGAACGAAGCTTGCAGGGCGCAGAGGTATTCACACAGTATCTGCAGACGTTGTTGGATGACTATGATGCTGATTTTGACATTCTTGGAATCCTACCGGTTCTTCTTAAAAATGGTGCGGCAGTCGATATGGCAACGCTTGAAAATGCCAAGAATGTATTCGGTTCGCACAATCTTTTTGAAGGCGTGATCAAAAACATGGAGCGTTTGAAGCGCTATGACATCACTGGGATTGTCGAGGAGGATATGCATGACAAACGTGTCATGGAGACATATGCAAAAGTCGCCGAAGAGTTCTTGCAACGTCTCGAAACAGAAATGAATTACGTGGAACAGGGGTGAACAACATGTCAGATTTGATTCAAAAACCAGCAAGAAAACGTTTGCTGGAACGTAAAGGTGCAGCAGCTCCTCAACAAACATATAAAGCTGAGGTATCTGAAGACCAAACAGTGGAATCAAAAACCACGTCTCAGAAAGAAACCTCAAATAAACGAGCAACTAAGAACTCGGTCAATATAGGGTCAAGCACTGTTCGTGTATCAAACCTCACAAAAAATAAATTATCAGCGTTAGTGACGATGGGCAAAGCAGATTCAGCAGATGCTATCATTTCAACAATGATTGACGAGTATCTTGAATTACTTTCTTCAAATGAAAGGAAAGAATACGAAATGATTCGAGATGTTTTGATGATGAAGCAAAAGAAATAAAAAGGCAGTCCATGATGAACTGAACCTTATATATTAATAAACGAGCGTGCTCCAGTAGAGAAGGCTCGTTTTTTTGTGACTACAATTCGTCTAGAAGTCATTAAGGCATATTATTTTGCTGGATGTTCAGCCACGTTGATCGAACAAAGATAAATATTTAAAAATGGTATACATGTATACATGTATACAAATCTACATGTATACATGTATACATGTATACAAATCTACATGTATACAAATCTACATGTATACAAATCTACATGTATACATGTATACATCGGGAATGGAATCATCTGAAATATGGCTTCAAATCAACGTTTTTAGCGAAATATTCAGTCTGATTTTGTATACATGTATACAAATCTACATGTATACAAATCTACATGTATACAAATCTACATGTATACATGTATACAAATCTACATGTATACAAATCTACATGTATACATTGCTTTTTATGAGCATAAACTCGAAAAAAAGCTGTTGTTAAGCGATTTCTTTTATGAAAACATAGGGTTATGAAGTTCTTTCCAGTAGGAAAAATCGGCATAAAAAAATCTGATAACCTGGCCGTTATCAGATCCAAATCATCTGACTTAATTGTCAGACTGTGTATTTAACAACGCTTCACCCTAAACCAGCCATCATAAATAGATTTGTAGAAACCAAGATTTCTAAAAACATAATACGATGAACTGATCCTTTTTCATGCGTTGTTCAAAAGAAAAACGTGACGAACAAAGGCGTCTTTCTTATGTAATCATTTTAGCATTGTTCTTTCTTCTCGACAATGTTCATCGTATTTCAGAGAAATGAATACTCAACAATTTACGATGAGCCATAGAAAAGAAGAGAGGAGGATGTAACATGGAGGTATTGAGAAATCTGTATCGAGACCAATTAACGGAAGCTCCGAAACGGGCCTCTCAGGTCGAGAGAACCGGATACAGCAAAGACCTAGGATGGATCTTTGTCTGTCAGGAGTTCACACAACCACGTGCCATCCGTACATACCGCTCACTCTTTGGGGCAAAAGAAAAGTATACATATTTCACACCGAACACTTTTTATCGCAATGACCAACGTCATGCGGGCTCTTTGCGTTGGCTGAACGCCATGGTGATTGACATCGATGTCAAGACGTCGCAGAATGCAGGGATGATTTTTCCGGACGTCATGGACCGGGTGACGAGCGCAGGCCTGCCGACACCATCACTCGTCGTCCAGACGCCTTCAGGCGGATTCCATGTGTATTGGTACTTGAGAGAGCCAAGACGCGCCTTTCCAAAAGTCGTAGACCATTATAAACGCGTCCAACGAATGATAGCTGAGGAGATGAACGCGGATCTTCAAGCGATAGGTGCTGAACGTTGGTTCCGATTACCGACAGAAGAGAACACCGTTTTTCGTTCGGGAGAACGCGTCTCTTTTGACGACCTTTGTGATTGGTTGACCGAGCAGCAAGAGAATAAGTCGAAGAAAGGTAATGTGGCTTTAGGCTCGACGGACTTATTATCTCACCCAGCAATCCTAAAGCTATTAGAAGGCGTGGAAGAGGGCCAACGTGACAATACATGCTATACCCTTGCTCTCGCTTACAAGGCTGCAGGATACGAAGAAGACCTAGCCCTGTCGTTACTTTATCAATGGAATGAAAAGAATAGTCCCTCACTTCGCCAAATTGAAGTTAAACGTAAAGTAAAGAGCGCTTTCAAATCTGGTTCTCCGCTCGGTCCTTCATCATATTGGATCGAGACATTGTCTGGGATCGAGTTCAAGTACCAAGTCTGGGAAGGTGCAAAACCGCGTGAAGAACGTACATATAGTCATCTAGATGAATGGAAAGAAGACATCCTTGCAGTTTTACGCAAAAACGGAGGGTGTATTTGTGGTGCGCAACGGACGCTTGTTTCTTTAATCACATCATCAGTAGACCCTTCTAAGTGCTTGTCATACGCAACATTCAAACGCCTTGTCGCCATTATGGTGGAAGAGGGACTAATAACAAAGGAAGTAGAAGGAAGGGGAAGATGTGCCAAGACAACGATAATGTTGGTGAAGAAAGATAATGTAGTTCTTTTCCCTGTTTCAATCGAATTTAATGGGCTCAACTCCAATACATTTATAGATACGGTGGTGGGTGGGTCTCTTTATTATTCTTACGGTATGAGAAATAGTTCTGATACTACGTAGATTGGGTGTGTATGTATGGTCTTTATTCCGCTGTCCTCTCCTGTAATCGTTTAGTTCTCCAGGCTGTTTGAACAGACATCTTCTGTTTATCGTAAACCTAGTCACAATGATATTTCATGAGTGTTACTAGATATTGGGGTATCTGGTGTAGATCCTCTGACCTCTGATCCAGGTATGGGCAAGGTGAAACGTATTGAGTATCTTCTTTATAGTCTGTCTTCTTCTGAAGATACTCTTGATTCTGCGCATATTTTATTTTTTAAATTAATGGCTATGCTTCATGCTCATGGCGGATTTAGAAAAGATTCAGAAAATTATGTAGGAGTTGAAGCATTCGAGAACTTTCGTAACATCTTAAAAACTGAAGGTGTATTTATGGATGATGATGAATCCATCCTACCGGTTGTTTTAGAAAATATAAGTGAAAGTGAGTACGAAGAGGCATTGAGCAAATATATCGTTAGGGTAAAAAGAGGTTCGATGGATGCTGCTCTGCTGGTTGGTACAGGAAAAGATTTGTTGGAAGCTGTATCGTATTATGTCGTGCATAAGAAAATGGGTGTGTATGAGCAAAATAATTTCCCAACGTTATTAGGGTTAGCTTTCACTTGTTTGGGAATGTCAACCTCTGCTTCTAAGACTAATCCTTCACATGTAGAAAAAATGGAATTAGCTTTATATGAGTTAGGTTGCTCTATAAATAATTTGAGGAATAAGCAGGGAACTGGACATGGTAGACCATTTCTTCCTTTAATCAATGATCATGAGGCAAAAGTTGCAATAGAGTCTATGGGGATGATTTCAGAGTATATGATGAGTAAGTTAAAAGAGGACAGCTCCACACGAATTTAAGAATATTACTAAGAGTCAATCCTGTCATCTTTGATATAAGAGGGATCATCAGGAACTTGAACGAACATAGCTGAGATAAGCTATTGGGAATATTTCAAGACATCCAGCGTACAAAAGTTATGTCGCATGACATCCCGTATATCTGAATCATCGATGCATGTCCCTCATTAATCCATGACTCTCATCAATTCATGAATTGATGAGGGAGAGCCTTGGTATATCAGAATGCTGACGTCAGAGCAATCCAAGTATTGTCTCGTTTTTTTTGATGGTTCAGTCGTCAGGGGTGATAATATTCAAAACTATTCTTCAATATGATTTGAAGCTTTTTTATATTTATAAAATGTAGACCTAGATATATCTAAAGTCTTTGTGATGTCGTCTACTGTCATTTTGGCTTCATACATCATCATTGCTCTGGCCATGATTTGTTCATCGATTGGTTTTCTGCCACCCATTCTTCCTCGAGCACGGGCAGCCTGAAGCCCAGCGTTCGTACGTTCACGAATCAGCTCACGTTCCATTTCTGCTAGTCCAGCCATCATGGTGAAGAATAGTCGGCCGGCAGCTGTAGAAGTATCGACACCTAACGTAATGATTTGAAGATTGATTCCGCGATCTTTCAAATCATCAATCAATTCAAGAAGCTTCTTTGTGGTTCGCCCCAACCGATCTAACTTCCAGACGACCAAGGTATCACCTTCTCGTAAATAATCTAAGCACTTTTCAAATTCTGGTCGCTTTTTAACACTAGAGGCCTTCTCTTGAAAGATTTTAGTACAGCCTGCTTTCTTAAGTTCATCTAGCTGCGAGTCCAAGTTCTGATCAAAGGTTGATACTCGTGCATATCCAATTCTCGTCATGAATAACCTCCGTTCATTTGTTTGTTTACTCATTAATCATAACAGAAAACAAACATTGATAAAAAGATAAGTTAAAAGACAATGGAGACAAAATAAAAAGGGCTATTTACAGCCCTTTTTATTTTTATGTGCACTAACTATCAAACATGTCTTTTTAACGTTCGTTATTAAGACTGATATTTTTCCGAAGTGTTTATTAACTTAACTATACCGCTGCTTGATTTCAGTAATCAGCTCCGGGAGCTTGCCAGTTAATTTCATAACATGCATTAATCGATTGTTACCCGCTTGATGGATGGCCGCGTCAAAATCAACACTTTTGATGAGTTCATCGATATAGGGTACAACGTCTGGTTGCGAAGGCGAATAAGAACGAACTGATTTTTCAAGAAGAGCGCTATCTAGACCCCACTCCATAGCTAACGCATTCACGGCCGTTTGCAGTTGAGTGGATTTCCACAGCTCAAATGACTCATCAAAATTCATATTACTAGATAAGTTCCCAGGTACCAACTCGGTATCGACGAACTCCCTTAATAGTTGGGCTTGCTCGTTATCTCCCATGTTACTCAATTCCTGAATCTGTTGATAAATGATACGGAGGGTTTCGCTGTCTACCGTTTGGACACCGTTTGACGTGGTGATCTTTGAATCAATCAAACTAAGAATGTGAGCGGCATCAATCACTTGGGTACCTGCTAGTTTGGTTTTGCCAACTAACACATTTACAGGTGAAGGTGGAGGAGTCCCTCCGGGCTTCCACGTTAAGTTTTTATATGCCCCAACATATTGTAGCCACGTATGTTCATCGATACCAAAAGCATGATCATCCCACTGGAATTCATAGTATTGCTCGACTAAATTCAACTGCTCTGCAGCGTCTTTAAAGGCGAGTAAGAAGGCTTCTTTTTTCACTTCGTAATGTTCAATCGTTTGCCAGTCTGTAGGGTCAGGCAAGGTCGGAGTCATTTCGGCAATTTTTATCGCGAACTTCTGTACAGACGTCTCGTAAGGTTCGACAATGGCTTTGCTACTCTTGCCGCCACTGCCATACAACCGTAGCGCGTCATTAACTAATTCTTGAGTAATACGAGGGTACTGAAAGTTAATGATTGTCCCGAATTCTTTGGCTGGACCAAACACTCGGTTGGTTCTCGAGTAAGCTTGAATCAAGCCTTGGAGTTCAAGCGGGCGATCAATGTAGAGCGTGTTCAGTCGCTTGGAATCGTAACCAGTCAAGAGCTGATCTGCGACAATCACAAGATCTATGTTCTTAGGGTTTCGCCCACTTCCGCCTCGAGTGGCACGTTCTACAAGATCTTCAAAATAAGCTTCTTCCCCATGCTTCTTATCACCGGCAACAAACGAAATCCCAGTAAATGCAGCGTAATCCTTAAACATCCCTTTCACAATTTCGGGATCGAGGGGAGTAGGGTCATTTTCATTGCCAAAACTAAATGTCATGGCGATGTTCAAATGTTCACCACGCATTGCCATCTGTTTTTGGAATTCTTCATAATAGGCAATGACACGATTTTTATAGGCGACAGTTAAAATCGCGTTAAATTCTCTTCCTTGCGATTGTGAGTCCCAATTCTTTAGAATTTCTTCGACAACGCGTGGAATATGTGTCTCGTCATGGTAAGTGAGAAGTTCAAATTTTTTCGCCTGTTTTTCCACTTCGACCTCGGACAACTCTTGAACTTCACGTTCGATATCTCTGTCCGCTAAGTCAGGTTTTTCTTCTTTTATTTTTTCGATCAGTTGCTCTCTCAAATCATCATAGCTTCTAAATTCACCGGTGTTGATATAGTCCACATGGAACCCCAACACGTTTTTATCTGCGATGGCTTCATCAATCGTATACTGGTGCAATTTAGGACCGAACAACTTCTCCGTCGTATTGATCACTTCACTTTTTTCATTTACCTTACCTTTGATTTTGTTTTCATCAAATAGTGGCGTCCCGGTAAATCCAAAGAAGAGTCCATTTTTCTTGAAGTGTCGTTGAATTGTCCCCATCATCTGACCCATTGTCGTCCGATGGGCTTCATCGATAATAAAGATGACTTTTTTATCGGTCAAGCTCGTATCTTGTGCTTCTTCTAATTCTTTCACCAGAGCGTTCAGCTTGAACGTGGTCGTCACGACAATGCCATTTTTAGGAGACTTCAGTATCTTCCTAAGTTGATAGGTATGCTTGGTATCATCGACAGACACCGATTCATAAGCTGCATACGCTTTAAAGTTTTCACTGGTACGATTATCAAGCTCACGCCGATCAACGAGAAAGACGACTTTCTCGAACCCGGCTCGGGTAGACAAGAATAGAGCAGTTTTAAAACTTGTAATTGTTTTACCAGATCCTGTCGTGTGCCACACAAATCCTCCGTGAGGGATTTTTTCTTTATTGTCCCAGCCAAAAGCTGCACCTTCCACAGCCTGCAACGCATGGACTTGATACGGACGCATGAGCATATGCCGTCTGTTTTCTTCAAGACGCGCTTCGTCAATGACCAAGTAATCGCCGACCATTTGATGCGCCATCGGAATCATCAGAAACTGTGCGACGACCTGTTCCCATGCGTTCACGACATGGTTTTCTTTATCAGCCCAATGGAAGACAAAACTCAGGTTAAAGTCATCAATTGACTTCGGTGTGG
The DNA here is from genome assembly GCF_018255795.1 of Exiguobacterium sp. PFWT01. GTDB lineage: Bacteria > Bacillota > Bacilli > Exiguobacteriales > Exiguobacteriaceae > Exiguobacterium. Next base: position 12,007 of record NZ_CP073757.1, read on the forward strand.
CGAAATAACGAGTAGCGATTTCAGAAGTAATCACCATCATCTGCGAAAACGCCATGAAATTATGAGTGTATTCGCCATCGCGATAATAGCGCATGAACTGACCATATGCTTCATCTAGCGTTTTGTCAGTGCGCTTTTGTTCGATATTGATGAGAGGCAGACCGTTAATCAGTAACACCAGGTCAAAACGATTGTTATTCGGTGTCTGTACTTCTCTCGCGATTCGGTAGCTTGAATCGCCACCACGTACTTCAGCTTTTTTGAAGATGGTCAAGGTAATTTGTTTTCTCGTCACACTTGGGTTGTTGTCACGATAAATTCCGTCGATCTTGCCTTTTGATTCTTCAATGGCCAACAGTTTGGCAGCTTCGTAGCTATTACTGATTTGACTCACTTTTGCCATGACCTGCTTGAACTCGTTATCTGTCAACTCGACACCTTCAAGTTGGTCGGCATTGATACGATTCAGTTCCTTACGCCAATGTTGAATGAGGTCAGCAACAGTAACTTGTTGCTGATTCCCGTCTAAGAAATCGGGGGCTTCCCACTTATATTTCTGTAGTTCTTTCACAAAGTTCTCTTGAAATGTTTTTTCTGCTGCACTTTTCGGTGCTTTGCTCATGACATCCGCTCCTTTTTAAACAAACATCTCATGTAGATATGCTTTTTTTAGATTTTGTAGTTTATCTAACTTACATTGATGATGGGCTATAATTTTATCAAGTTGTTTAAAAAATGAACCTATTTTAGCTTGTTCTTCCTTATTTGTTGGTAAGTCAATAATTAGATTTTTCACTATGTTACCTGATAAATTACCTTGTCCGCCTTGTAAGTAGGTACTTAAGATTACTTGCTTTTGTTTTTTGAGCCACTGAGTAATCAGATATGAATCATCATCGAATTTAGGTTTTATAGCTAATACGGCTTGATTGATAGCACCATTGATTTGAGAAATTCCAACTTCTCCGCTTGTTGCACCATACAATGCATACAAAATGTCACCTTCAGCAACTAATTTAGCTGAAGAATTATTCATAGCATTATCATTTATAAAAAGTTCAGTGGTATTAGAATTAATTTCCCCTGAACGAATAAAAGGAATACTGCCATTGTAGTAATCTCTGTTATTTACGCTTGGAGTGCCTCCCGAAAAACTATCAGTGATTTCTCCTAATTTTTGTTTCTTCCACGCTTGAGTAAATCCTGAAAATCTCCGTTTGGGTACGAACTCACCTTCAGCAGGGAACATTTCTGAAAGGTAGGCATCCTTTAGCGCTTTTGTTTTTTCTAGCTTACGTTGTTGAAGGATGATAAGGTCATCGAGTTGTGTAAAGAATTCACCAATTTTTCTTTGTTCTTCTTTGCTTGGTAATGAAATGTCTTGAGACTTCACTAAATCAGAATTCAAGTTAACTTGACTACCAGGTTGTCCATATTTTTGCCATTTTGGGCGAAACATCTCTAACCATTGGAACATGAATTCACGCTCGAATTTTGGATTTTGGAAGATTAAAAACCCATCATGTACTCCAGTTTGCACGTAATTCACAACGGGCTTTCCAACTGTTGCAGCGATGCTTAATAATAAATGCGGTTCCTTTAATACACGAGTTTTTTCTTGTCCAGCCTTTGATATACGTTGTTCAAGATAATTGATGCGGCCGTTTTGTTCAGTTACATCTGCAATGCGTAGCCATCCAACATCAGAATTGACATCAAACCATTTTGAATCTTGAATAGGTCTCGGACTTGCACCACGTACAATATCAGCTAAGTCCCTAACTTTCCATCGTTCCCAAGGTTTAGAGTCTTGAAATTCTCTAAATCGTCTTTTTGGTATTAAGTTTGCTTCTTCTGTCATGACTCCAACTCCATTTCACTCATCAATGCTTCAAATGTTGATTCTAGTTTGCGACTTTCTTCATCGATGGCTTCCAGTGTATCAGCATAGCGATCATGCAACATCTGAAGCGTGTCTAATTCCTTTTTTAATGGTATTTCTATGAGACGAACTAAGGAATTAACTGTATCACCGAACCACTTTTCATACATCAAGTTGTCAATTTCGTCGTCTTTCAAAGTCAAGATTCGTTCTTGTGCTGCTTCCTTGATCGCTTTTTCATCTGCTTTCACTTCTCTACCAAGCGAAGCTTTCTCAGAAAGTAACTGTTCAACATGTTTAAGAAGTTTATATTCACTTGAGTTTTTGACCGCTTGTTTCAACTCCGCTTTGAGCGCCTTACTATCAAAAGCTTCACCGGCTTCATTCAATGTATCACCTAATGCACTGGATTCCTCACTATCCTCAGCCTTCGCAGCTTCGACTAAATCAGCTAGCTCCGCTTCAATTTCTTGCATACGTGATTTCTTGGATTCAATTTCTTCTAGCTCATCGCGATATAGCTGTTTTTCAACCAATGCATTCGGTACGATGCTGCCGATCCAGCCGTCGCGCTCGACTCGTTTTGTTTTACCAGAGCCCTTCGTCACCATATTTGGTTCACGTGTACGACCGGCTTTATAGAAATCACTTGAAGCAATGACTTCTGTGTCGTGAGACAAGGATTCCTTCCAGATTTCTGCGATGATTTGATAGCCGTTATAGACATCAATATTGTCAAATGCTGATAGGATTTCTTTGATTTCGATCAACATGTTTTCCATCAACTGCGGCAACGTACTGATACTCTCTACACTTCGAATTGTATCGAAATATTTATGGATATAATTAATTATTTCAGCTTTAAGTTCTTTTGATTTTTCAAGGACACGCGGATCATCGAAGACAAGAGTAGAGATCTCCTTAACGGGTTTCAACAACTCCACGTAACCCTTACGAACTTCTTGTAAAGACGCATTCAATACATCTGGTACTGTGGACTGCAGTACTTTCAAGTCATCAATATTCTGTTGAGGAATTCCACCAAATAAGTGAGCGTCTACATCTTGTGGGATTTCCTCGTCAATCGCTTCGACATAACGTGGGATGTTCATATTGTATTGATTTTTTAAGATTTCTTCGCGATTCACTAATCGGCTATAGCCTGTTTCTTCTCTACGTTCCACGTACGTATCGACGATTTTCGCGATATCTTTCTCGAGTAGAACGTTCTGTTTTCCGACTTTTGTGAAACCGTGAGAAGCGTCTATTACAAGTACAGGTTCACCGGTTTCTCGATTTTTTTTCAAGATTAAAATGGCTACAGGGATTCCTGTATTGGTAAACAGGTGACTCGGTAATCCAATGACGGTATCGATGTAGTTTTTCTCGAGTAAACGTTCCCGAATCTCACCTTCTGCGCCTCCCCGGAAGAGAACACCGTGAGGCAATACAATCGCCATCGTCCCATTTTGACCTAAGTGAAACAGCCCATGTAATAGGAAAGCAAAATCTCCTTTGGAGTCTGGCGGAAGTGCACCTGCGACCTCAAAGCGAGGATCACTGACCTTAAGACCCGCTGCGTTCCAGTTCTTCACAGAATAGGGTGGGTTCATGACGACAGCATCAAACTGTACGCCTTCATTCGGACGTTCAGGATCTTCTGGCCAGTCTCGGGAGAGGGTATCGCCATTATTGATGACCATTTTTTCTGGACGGACCCCATGAAGTAATAAGTTCATACGAGTCAAGTTATAGGTCGCTGTATTTTTTTCCTGTCCGTAATAAGCGAGATCTTTTTGAACCTCTTCACTTAAATGTTTCTTGACCGTGAGGAGAAGTGAGCCTGAACCGACGGTAGGGTCATAGATTGACTTTATATCGGTCTTTTTGGCGATGATTTGGGCCATGACTTCACTGACTTGTCGCGGTGTATAGAATTCTCCTGCTTTCTTTCCTGACTCCATGGCAAACTGACCGATGAGATACTCATACGCATCTCCTAGTACATCACCTTTTTGTAGGGCGACCATGTTTAAGTCTGCAAATAGCAAAATCAATGCTTTGATGTTTTTGCTACGTTCGTTTAAGTTGCTACCTAGCGCGGTATTCGTTAAATCTAGCGTAGAACTTGAGAACAACCCTTTGAAGTCACTCGCATCATCAGATACGGCAATCGTGCGCTCAAAATTATTTAAACTATCCGTCACTTTTTGGACTTCAAAATCCCCGGAATTGATGTCTTTAATCCAAGTTTGATAGAGATATTCTGGCGCAACAAAATAGCCGAGAACGTTTTGTATCATTTTATCTAACTGTTCTCCAAATTCGTTGTGCGCCTTTGAGTACTCTTCTACCAATTCAGTCTGACTCATATTATCTAGACCACTCGTTACTTTGAAGGTTTCTAAAGTCTTGTCACTTAAAAACTTATAGAACATCAATCCGAGCATATAATCCTTATAACGACTGGCGTCCATTGAGCCGCGTAGTTCGTTTGCGCCGTCCCATAATCTACGTTTTATTTCCTCTGATGTAATCACTTTATATCCTCCAATATGTTTTAGATTCTTTCGTTATTTATAAAAAGATGGTATTTATAAAAGTCAAAGTCTTCTTTTTTATTATAGCAGTCTAGTTTAGATGCGAAAAAACTATATTTATCCGCCCTTTTTATTTCTGAAAAAGTCGAGGAACGACACTACGTTTCGTGACGCAGACTTCGAACAACCGCCAGGGCGTTAGTCCATCGATTGTTCCACGTGAATGATGGCCTCGAACGGCACATAGATAATCCCGTCCCGCTGATTGGCCAGCTCCACGGTCCGCTCCATATAGTTCGTCCGGTGCACAAACCCCTTGAATCGTTTCATCTCCCGCTCCTCAACATATTTCACCTCCACCAGATCCCCACTGAAGATTGCGTCGTTCAGCACGTTTTCATAGACCGATAGAACCTGTTCGTCGACATCAGGCATCTCGATCTTTTGGATTTCCTTATAATACTTCGTCAATAACGCCTTGTGCTCGGGCATAAGGAATGGGATCCATTTTAGCTCACCCCGGTCGCGATACATCGTCATAAAAATCATCCTCCTAATAATACGAACGTTTGTTCCTAATTTATACCCGGTTTATCTCGTTTGAACAGCCTTTTTCTTGATTGGTGTTCCATGCGTCCTGTTTCCGTACTCTAGCTCGCTGGTCGTCGGTGCAAGGGACGTCAAAAAAATGACGCGCCCTCCGGCCCGTCTTCCTTCGCTTTTGGCTCAAAGCAAGGCTTTTCGCTCGTTGGCTACGGAAGCCTGTCCCTTCGTTTGCTCTACGCATTTCTTTGAGGCTCTCCCTGCGGTCGCCCTTGCACCGTCTCCCGACGCTCGCAACGAATCCGTCAACAGGACGCACAACGGTGTTCGTTCTGAGGTCAGCTTATCCGAAAGGGGACAAATTAGCATGGAACTATCGTCAATCATCGAGGTCATCCGTATCAAGCAAGAGGTTCGAGAGGAAATGGTCGCCCTCGAACACGCCGTCATCCAATCACCCGACAATGCCCGACAAATCGGGGCATCCTTTATCGGGGACGATGACCGTGAAGTGTTCCTCGTCATCATGCTCAACACGAAGAATCGGGTCATCGGCGTCCATCGGGCGCACGTCGGGAGCGTCAATTCGAGTGTCGTCCACCCGCGGGAAATCTTCAAATGCGCTATCTTGAACAATGCCTCGTGCATCATCGCCTGTCACCAACATCCGAGCGGGGACCCGAGCCCGAGCCGGGAGGACATCCTCGTCTCTGAACGGTTACATGAAGCGGGCGACCTCATCGGCATCCCGGTGCTCGACCATCTCATCCTCGGGTCGGACGAGTCATACGTCAGCATGAAACAGCGAGGTTACATGGGTTGAATGGAATGGAGTGGGCCGGGGGACCGGTCCCGGTCCGTCCGGGAAGGGCAAGGACGAAAAACGTGCGTTTTTCTTTGACGAGATGGGCGACTCGCGTTGCTCTCGCCTGGATCCATAGTACGGGATCCGGGAAAAGGATCGTTTTCGTATGACGAAAACGGTGATTGAGGAAAGAGACCTCAAAAAAAGGCCTGCCGTTATCTATAGGCAGGTCTTCGGTGTCACTCTTAGTTGTATCGTTCTTATTTGATTTCAATCGTCTGTTCGCCCAATTCGTCACCGCCGATGCCTTGCGTGGCCACGAGAGTGACCGGTGTCTCCAAGTCGTCGAGTTCATAGGCGACAGCGTTCGAGACCGTGCCGTCCTGTTTGATGGTCTCGAGCTGACTGTCGAGGAACTGCTCGTCCGGCAGCATGCCAACCTCGAGGGTGTTGACCGCGTTCGGGTCATTGTCTTGGATCGCCTCGAAGACGATCATCCAGGCACTTGTCGGGTCGATGTCTTTCCCGGTCAGGTTCGTCGTGTCATACCAGATGGCGAGGACCGCTTTGTCGCCATACTCGTTCCCCGGCTCTCCGGGTGGGATCACTTTCGTCTCGGTGATCTGAATCTTGAGGTCAATCAATTTTGCTTCACCGTCTTTGAAATAGACGTCGCTCTCCGCCGCTTCGTTTTCTGTCTCTTCTGTTTCAATCGTCTCTGTCACGGTCTCTGACCCACTCGTTGTGTCCTCCGTGGTCGAAACCGTCTCCTCTGTCGCACCACATCCGGTGGCGAGTAGTAACAGCAACGGGATGCCCCATAATCCGATCGTCTTTGCCATGTCATGTCCTCCTTTGATTTTAAATGTGCCTGTCGTCCATCCTGTCTGGGTCCTATAAGACGCCAGATCAGAAACTGTTAAATATTTACTTGTTGCTTCATTCTATCACGTATGTCCGGTTCACCCATTATAAATAATCTGTCAGGTATTTGGGGCAGGGGATGTGTATCTTAGAGGAGAATCGGGAGAGTCTCACATGCCTGAGGATTCATTTCGCATCCCGTGCGTCGCCTTTCGGAAAGCCAAGTCGGGCTCATGCGTGAGCGTCTAGCGCCAGTGGCAAAGTCGCTCATCGCACCGCTGCACCCCTGACGGCCCGATAACAGGAGCTGCTGGCTCACTGCCGCATCTCTATGTTCCTGGTCCTTTCTGACGGGAGGCACGGGGCGTAAGGGCAACGTCAAAAGCGAGATCGAGGGCGTGTCTAACGTCAGGTAAGGTCCGTTTTCGCATGACGAAAACGAGATGGTTCGTGTGTGAAGGTTGGACGTTGTTTTGGTCTGTCTCGTAAGAAGATTGTTTGATGAAATAGTAGAAGTGAAAACACGGTTTGTTTATTGAAAATGACCATGTTTTCTAAACAAGCCCTAGGGCTTGTTTGAAACAACACCAGGGCTTACGTGAAATTAGGCGAGATGTTGCCTGCTTGGATGCGAGGTATCATGAGGCTATCAACAGGAGAGGATGATTCAGATGGACAGCTACCAACTAGATCAACAGACGATGGACGAGATGACGGAGGTATTGCTTCGACGCCTTCCTGACCGGCTTCAAGAAGATTTTGATGACTTAAAACTTGTGAGCATGGATCTTCTTTGTGATGTGAAGGAAGGAGAGCGCTTGACCCACCTCACCGTCTTTTTCAATACGAACATGATTCGACGGAATCGTCGTACATAAGAAAAAGGAATCATTGTATACATGTATACATGTAGATTTGTATACGTGTATACATGTATATGTGTATACAATTTTTAAAAGTCTTCATTTCTGTAGGCTCATGAACAAGGACTGAACTGGCTCTGGACGGGGAATCGTTCTATAGCGAAGTGGAAGGGGGAGACGTGATGGACGAGTGGCTGCTTGATGACTATGCGTTCGCGGGATTGGATCCGTTCGTCCGGACCGTGTTCTCGGAACTGATGGAACATCCCGAGTGGATGCGTGTCGTCGACAAGGAACATTGTGTCGAGAAGGTCGTCCGATTCGATGAAGGACGGAACTCGCCTTACTTCCGGGTGTTGATCTATCTGGATGCAGAAGAACGTCCGATCAAGATCGTGTATCTATATGGGACCTGGGTGGTGGAGGATGGAGACGTCAGCTTCGTCGTCTCAGAGCTATCCAAGGGTGTATTCGAATATGAGGTGATGCATGTCCATTGGCTCATCAAGTATCGATTCGAGGATTGGGGCGTGTCTGAGGACGGGGCATGGGAGAAGGAATGGTGATCCGGGCTTATGCGTGAGCGTCTAACTCCCGTTGGCGAAGTCGCTCATCGCACCGCTGCCCCCCTGACGGCCCGATAACAAGAGCTGCTGGCTCACCGCCGCATCTCTATGTTCCTGGCCCTTTCTAACGGAAGGCACGGAGCGTAAGGACAACGTCAAAAGCAAGAGCGTGGGCGCGTCTAGTGACGCGCCGAGAAAACCATTCGATCAGAAAAGTTTTTAATGTCAATCGTGTGTGTGATACCTACAAGAGTTCTAAATTTATAGGGAATCTCTCTAAAGACAATTAAACGGCTTGTGCCCCGATAATTTCAGGACTCAAGCCGTTTAAGCAAAACTTCACTATTTATCTTGTCTACATAATTAAATAGAAATTATTTACAATGTAGATAATTTATTATTGAGTTAAGGTGTTACTGCCCGCCACTTTAGACCTGAATAGTAAGATTTGTAAAAATCTGAGGAAGAAGAAACCGCGTATGTTGTTGTCCAGACCGCATTTACTCCAGTAGTACCTTGGTGTGTCATAGTACCGCGGTTATGGAAACTCCCGTTAATTAAATAGTTGAAGCCTGAACCTTTAACCTCAACTCGAATATCACCGTCGAATTTTTTGTTATCTGCAATCATACCAACATAGAAGGGTTTTTTGGTCGTTAACCAACCGAACGAACCATTTCTACATCCTTCTAAAACAGCAGATAAGTTTGGCTGATAACTGCTTGTAACAGGAATATTAGTTGACGTTTCAATCCAATGACAATTAGATGATGTGGTAGCCATCAAAGATAAAGAGTTCTTTTTTTGGTTTTCTTTTTGATATCTTTCTTTAACTTTTTCTACAGGCTCTCCTGAAAGTTCTGATACGCGTTGCATGGCTTCTTCGTATGTAAGTTCAACTTGGTATTCATCATCAAGGTTGTTAACCTTTTTGACTTTACTTTCAGAAGCTAATGCTGATCCGTTTGAAGCCAATAGAACTAAGAGTACGGGTATAGCAAGTAATGTTTTTTTCACCTTTTTCCCTCCTAAAAAATGTTAAGTAAGTACAATCCAAATTTTAATCCATAACATAACCTGATAAAACCATAAAAATACAAAATGGTGATTTTTAACTAGTGTTTTTTTACAAAACAGTATATTAGTATGAATTTATAAAAGGGACATCCATTTACAATAAATTTGTGGTTACATAGAAGTAAGTAGGCTTAGGAGGGATTTTTTATGAACATTAAAAAAGTAGCAATACCCTTAATATTAATCTTATTACTAATTCCTTTAAATGCTTGTAGTAAAAAATCTGATGCAGCAGATATATACACGGGAAAACCACTAAAAATCGGCGTAATCGGAGAATTTCCTGATGTTAATGAATCCAAAGTGAGTTTCATCTCTATAGATTTTAATGACCTTCTTAGTGAAGATGAAATTCAGAAATTAGATGCTGTTATTATTATGAAAAAACACTTACAGGAAGCTTCAGATAGTAAATATGCTAATGTTTATCAAAACTCAGAAAAACCATTCTTTTTTATTGAATCAACAAAATCGTACCTACCATTTGTTGATGAGAATACAAGATATGATGATGCTATTGATGTAAATTCAGGAAGCTATGCAACAGGATATATCAATGTGGACGGCAAACATACATATTGGGGGTATGGATTATATGATAATCAAGTAAATAAGAAAAATATAAGAGACGCATATTCCCGAATTTTTAAAACAATAGAAGAATACTCAAACTAAAAATTCTCGATTAAAAGCGAGGTATTTTAAGCTGTTGAAGAACACTATTCGTCTGAATGGTGTTTTTAATTAGTAATTATCCGGTGAATTCTGAAAAATTTGCATTCTGAAAAAGAAATCAGCTTACTTTAATACAATGTCCATGGTATTTTTTAATAAAATCATCATTGTATTAAAGGGGGATATGTATGTATACGATTGACGAAGCATTTGAAATCTTATCGAAGAACAAGCTTACAAGCCATAAGGAGACGGTCCGCAACTGGGTACGAAAAGGCGTGATCCAGGCAGAGCCGCTCGAGTCGCGTAAAAAAGGATATCGGATCAGTGAGGAGGCGCTCGAACAGTTCATCAAAGAACGGATGCCTGACGGGTGGGAGTTGTATCCGGAGTCGGTGACAGGAAATGCAAGGGATGTCGTCAATAATGAGGATGAAGCTCCGTATCATGCCGAAATCGATATAGAAGCGATCAAAGAGCAGGGGCGTATCGAGATGTGGAATCGAGTGGCCGGTCGTTGGCTATGGGAAGGTCATCTTGAAATCACACGGACGATGATACGAAATGCGATCGAGCACAGAGGTCATTCAAAAGAGTTCGGGCAGTTCGTCTGGGAACGATGTCTCAAGGACAGCGCACCGCGTAAAAGACCACGGGTCCTTTACTTAGTCGATGCGTTTCTATTCGAAGGGGAGCGGGTGCCGTTTGATCAGGATTTTGGCATCAAAGAAGAACAAATCTTGCATGCGTTGATTGAGCATGTCAGGGTGAAGAAGAGAACAGGTATGTATAAAAATGAAGCGGATAGCAGATGATAGTTGTAGCATGATAGACGATTGGATGATATTTGTGAAGGCACAACTTATTTAGCAAAGAGGGTGATGCCTTGCAATCTATAATCAGCGGACACTTATTAAAAATTCCCAAATCTCCAATATGGTCAAAAAATATATAAGCAAATTAAGAAGGGATGTAACACTGAGTCGTCAGTGTACACCCCTTTTACAATGATGAATGTGTTAAACAGAGTTTTTAGGCATACCTATCAAAAACAATCTCGATATTGATTTCGCATAGCATCAAGTTTCTGTTTCTTCACTTCAGGGTCGGTGGTGAATCGATAGGTACTTCCCTCATATATCCAGGTCTCATCAAAAATGATGCCGTTCATGATAGGGCGATACGGCATGGCGCGACAGAAGGTGTGACCTTTCAAAAACTTTGCGGCTTCCTGAATCGTCGCACACTCTTTCAATTCTTCCCCGTCTTTAAAGATCAAAACAGGCTTCTCCCTTCTGTTCTCTGCTTTTGGTGTCCGAAAGTACATGCTAAACGCCTCCTTTAATGTGAAAAACCTGTATGTATTTTTTATATGGTGATATGTGAAATGTTGAAGCTATTTAACAGATATCATTTTATAATGAGACTATGTTGAATAATTTTACAATAAATTCATATGAGGTGATAGAGAATGAATAAATTGATGAAGATTGGGAGTGCTGTTCTATTTGGTGGGGCACTATTGGTGTCACCATACGGGGAAGCGTCGGCTGCTGCTAGCATCAAGGTCCATTACATCGATGTCGGGCAAGGAGATGCCATCTATATCAAGATGCCAAGCGGTGAGGACGTCATCATCGACGGTGGGAACAAAGGAAAGGGCGATGCCATTGTCGCTTATCTCAAGAAACAAAAAGTAGATGACATCGAGGTGTTGATCTCGACGCATCCGGACGCAGATCATATCGGTGGATTGGATGAGATTCTGGATGCCTATCGTGTCGAGAACGTCTATGCGCCAAAAGTGAAGCATACGACCCAGGCCTATAAAGACTTCCTTCAAGCCGTCAAACGAGAAGGTAAGACGATCAAAACCGCTCAAATGGGCGTCTCGCTCCCAATCAAAGGTGTGAGTGCGAAGTTTGTCGGCCCAGTCAAAGCCTACTCGAACAGTGACTTGAACAACTGGAGTGCAGTGCTTCATGTCACGTACAAGAAGAACACGTTCTTGTTCACAGGGGATGCGGAACATGTTTCTGAGAAGGACATGATGGCGAAGAAACAGACGCTTCGAGCGGATATCTTGAAAGTGGGGCATCACGGTGCCAAGACGTCGACTAGTAGCACGTTCCTGAACACGGTCAAACCGAAGCATGCCATCATCAGCGTCGGGAAGAACAGCTATGGACACCCGACGTCCGAAGTGGTGACGAACTTGAAACGTCAAAAAGTGAACACGCTTCGCACAGACAAGAACGGCACAATCATCATCACGGGGAACGGCTCAAGCTATGCCGTAAAGAAATCAAAATGAAACGACACAGAGGAATCATCGATCGATTTGAGGGAGACCTGGCTGTCGTCGAATTCGGGGAAGTGATGAAGGATATTCCGAAGTCACGACTCCCTGACGTGGTTCAACCTGGTGACGTGTTGTGGTTTTACGAAGATGGACGAGTCGAGGTAGATGTAGTGGAGAAGCAACGGTTATCAGAAGAAATCGATGATTTAATGGAAGAGTTATGGGAAGACTAAAACAAAGTAAGTTTTAGATAGTGCAATCATATTATTAATGAACCGTAATTGGAGGGAGGGTCGGCAAATGTTTTATGGAACCAATTTTTTTTATAAGTTTCTGTACTTTATAACTGCCATGTGTCCTACTTATCCACTTTTTCTTCTTCAAATTAATGCAAAATTCAAACTAGATATGAAAGAATACGATTATTTATATTTGAAGTTTGGGATTAATATTTATTATCAATGCTTAATCATAATATTAACCCTCTTTTTGTTAAGTATACTTTTAAGTGTAATTTTAAAACGACAATACTTTCATTCTTTTACGGACAGAGTAGACCATGAGAAAGAAGCTGTTTTTTTAGAACATAATTTAAAAGAAATTAACGGAACTGTAACTAACTTTTTACTTGGAGTTCTTCTTCCGGCAGTATTTATTGTGGAATATAGTTTAATTACTGCATTTTTAACATTTTTGTGTATACAGTTTTTAATTTACACGTTAATGATTCGAAGTACAGATATTTTTCCTAATATACTATTGATTTTACTCGGAATAAATCTTTGTAAAACTTCAGACGATAAATATGTTTTTACTTTTAAATGACGGTTTGTCAAATTAAGCGCAACACTTCCTCGGTGAAGACCTCGTGTGCGGTTTTCCAGTTCAGGCATTTTCTCGGCCGCCCGTTGATCTTGGCGAGCGCGTCCGCGAGTTCGTCAAGCGCCACCTGCGCGAAGTCCGTTCCTTTCGGGAAGAACTCGCGGAGGAGCCCGTTGGCGTTCTCGTTGCTCCCCCGTTGCCATGATGAGTACGGGTCGGCGAAATACATCGGCACACCGATCGACGCCTGAATGCGCTCGTGACCGCTGAACTCCTTGCCACGGTCCGTCGTCGCCGTCTCGAACGTGCCGTCCGGGAAGGTGCCGTGCACCGCATGGATCGCCCCCTCCATCGAGGCCGCGGTGCGGTCCACAATCGGCAGGGCGAGGTAGAACCGGCTCTTGCGCTCGACGAACGTCGCGACGCAGGCCTTCGACTTCCCTCGTCCGGAGACGACGGTGTCGAGCTCCCAGTGCCCGAACGTCCGGCGCCCCCTGACCTCTGGCGGCCGTTGCGAGATGGGGAGTCCAATGTTGATGCGCCCGCGCGTCTCGGTCGGCTTTTGACGTTTCCCCTTCTGACGGAGCACGGTCAGGGGCACGTCGATCCGTCCCGCATAGATCCAACGGTAGATGGTGGAGAAGGCAATTTTTCCTGTGTAGAGACGGCCGACGATCTGTTCCGGGGACCAGGTCGCACGCAGCTTCTCGACGATCGTCCGGCGCATCGTGTCATCGAGTTTCGTCTTGGCACCGCAGTTGGTCTTCGCCTTCTCGTAGCGTTTCTGGGCACGTTCAGCCATGTAGTCGGGGTTCCGTCTGATCTCCCGCGAGACGGTCGAGGGCTGTCGCCCGATCCGTCTCGCGATGGACCGGATGGACATCCCGAGCTCCAGATACGTCTCTATTTTCACGCGTTCCGTTGTGGTAAGATGAATATAGCTCATAGCGATTCCTCCGTCTGAATGTGTGTTGTGGTGACTTCATTCTACACGAGGAAAGCGTCATGGGCTTTTTTGTGTTCACTTTGGGGTGTTGCACTTAATTTTATAATTCATCAAATCAAAAAGATTTAACAATCATGTTGTTTACCCGATAGGAGAATCTGGAAAATCTAAAATTTATATCACTATGTATGAAAGATGAGGATTAATATGAATATTCAAAGCATTCAAGGCATATATGTTTGTACTGCTAAAGGGCAAAAATTAAATAGGGTTTACCATTTAATAACGGGTGATGAATTGAAAAAACAAGTTATCGATTATGTCAGCAGTGATTTGAATGACAAGCAAAAAGGTGAACATGACATGGGGGTTCTTTCGGGGAGTGCTTTAATTGAAGATATTCCTTATTACGTTGAGATGGATGACATCGAAGAAAATAGTTATTTGTACGATTTCAAAAACGTCATTACGCAACTAATTAATCCAGAAGGTGCCCCACCTAAAGTACTTCAGTTAAAAAAAAGAGGCAAAGAGAAAGATGAAATTGAAAACTTTGAAGAAAATGAAGGGATAAAATTTTTTATAATTGTCTGCCGAGAATCTGTTTACTTCCTTCATGTATCAAGGAATGCCACGATCAAAAACACTCCATTTTTGCAGATGTCTGTGACTAAACAATCAACAATGATTCAGGTGGATCGAGGAGTTAAGTTTCCTCAATTTATTACTGCAAGGCTAGATCGACATTCTAACAATCTTTTTGTCTATGATGTAGATTATTTTGAGGCTATGTTAATGATGAATGAAAACAAAAAAGAGAAGTCAAAAAGCGTGGTTAAAAAATTTAAGAATGGTGAGTACAAAGTTTCGAAAGAAGAGTATAGTGTTAAAGGTCTTGATGAACGAGGTGTAGAAAACAATCTTTTCAGCAGTAAGAGAGCTGTTCGTAGGTTAGCTAAGTATGATGAGAAAATAGAGCATTTTGAAATCAGTAAAATTGAAAAAGCTATACAAAAACTGGATGCGAAAAAACAAGTACGTATTGATCATGACCAGAAAGTAATCTATGTTACACCAGAGAGTGCCAAAACTTTTGTAGGAATTATCCACAATGTTATTGTAGAGCGTTTGATTTCAGGAAAAGTGGAAATAATAATTTAATATAAGCGTTATTATGATTGAAAGAAAAAACAATGCTTTGAAATTAGTACGCTTTTCAACTAAAACGAAAAATCAATTTTCTGTCTAGAATGATATTGGTTATAAACATCAGTTATTTAGCGGCTGCAGTAATCCTAACGAGAGGCCCAACATCAAATAAACAGTAAACTGATATTGATTGATTATGTAAAAAAGATATGAGCTTTATTTAAAAGCCCATATCCCTTAATACTTATATTAGTCTTTCGACGTTGAACATTGCTGTTCTAGAGAGGGACTTCTTTTCTTTCTCAAGTAATATGTCATGCCAACGGTCTTCAAGAGACTTTAGAATTGGTTTTTCTAACCGCTTGTTTTTTTCAAGGTCGTGTAATGGATGCACGGTGCTATCCGGATCAAAGTGACCGCTGATTAATGGCTGATTGGGTAGTGCGACAGTATAGGCGACCAGTGCCTCTTCACTGAAATCATGATTGTTGGCGACACCAAATGACTGGAACCCGAATCCTTTATTGTGAATATACATGAGCGGCTCATCGATGCGATCCATCTTCAGGTTCGTCTCGAGGGCCGCTTTTGCGTTCAGATAGGGCTCCACCTCTTCGGGAAACACACTTTGTACGGCGTGAACCCGTTCGTAGAGTGTCAGGTCGGTGTCTTTCCATCCCATACGCCGATCTAGCTGCTCGATATATTCGAGTGGGGTCTGTTCCTTTTCTTGTTCCAACGTGCGCACCTTCTCTAAGTGTGACTCGATATGGTCGAGGAAAGTCGCGGATGTCTGATGGACCTCTTGCAATAGTTGCTCCTTATCGATGAGTCTCTTGTCTTTTGTCCAACCTGCCAGATAAGAGAGCGAGAAGTCGTCTGTCGGGAACCCGAGTTGATGTGAGACGACATAGGCGACCATCTCGGCTTGGAACTCCTTTTCGGGTGCTGTGAGCGGTTGGTCTCGCTCAAGGATCCGCTCCTGGTTGTGCAATTCCGCGTGGGCGAGCTCGTGAATCAGGACGCTGATGTCCTCAATCGATGTGTTCCGCGGGTTCAAGGCGATTGCATGCAACTCCGGATAGTAACATCCTTTCGCCGTACCGATCTCGTCGAGCGGTTCCTCCAATAGCGTCACATTCCGGGCATCCGCGAGCGTCGTTAAGGCGTCACGGATGTCTTGTTCGTTCTCAATCCCGCCGTCCCGGTGATACCGTTTGAAAATGTCCGAGACCTCGATTCCTTTCTCACGCGCGTCGGTCTGCGTGTACTCGAACACGTGACCGATTTTGAAGTACATCATCTTGCGTGACGGGATGCGTCCTTGCTTCACGCCGTCCTTGATTGGCTTCGATGCCTTGCTGAGCGGCACCCACTCATCTTTATGCAGGGCGTACGTCACTGGACTTGGGACGAATACTTTGATGCCACGTTCACCTTTTTGAACCTGTGCGCCTTGCTTCTCCCAGAACAGATAAGAGCCGACCGCGACTGCTCCGGGGAATTGGGACTCGATCAAGATCGCGTTTCGCATCGAGTACTGATGAAACTTGCCGAGAAACTGGAGATGTTCCCGAATTTTCTCCGGACTCTCGAAGTAGCTGTCAATCTGTTTTCCCATCTGTTCTGTCAAGGCCTCGAGATCGGCTTTCCGTTCTTCGTTCGTCTTCATCTTGGCCATCGTGTCAGACTCCTTCCTTCAACAAGTCGGTGACAGATTCATCACTATCCACAAATTCGTTCAGTTCATGTTCAAGTTGTGGTGACGTTTCCGGGATATCGAGTAACAGCCGTGTTCGTTCGAAATTGACGGGAAGCAAGACGATCTCGTCTTTTGCAATGGCGGTTAAAAGCTGCTGCTCAGATATTGATATCGGGATGTCGTACTGTTTTCCATAGATGAGGACTGTGACGGTTTTCGGTTGAAGCGTCAACAGTTGTCCCATCGTGAAGGGACGGTCAAGTGGTCGCATAAGGTTCATCCTCTCTTCAAAGTGAGTGTGTCCTTCTTCTGTTTTTGATGCTCGATGCGTTCCTGGACGACACGTTCCGCCGTCGCGAGGAACGTCGGCTTGAATTGGTCGGTCGTCATGATGTCCTCGATGCCCTCGGTCTGCATCAGCGCCTGTAGGAGCTCAGTCAAGATTTGCCCGTGGCGGTCGGAGCGGTTCGTGGCGAGCCGGATGCGCTCGAGTTCCGTCGACACCTGTTCGTTCATCAACGCTTCGATCTGACGGGAGACCTGCGTGCTGATCGAGCGGGTGAGGAACTGCATGTCCCACTTCTCGTCGGCAAGTTTTCTATGCTCCTCTGCAATATGGTCGATGACCTGTCCGAGGTGACCGAAGCGTTTGTCATCTGCTAACTCCTCCAAATATGTGACCGTCTCCGGCTTCAACCGGAGACGGATCTGTCTCAACTCTTCCATCGTCCTCCCTCACTTTCCATATTCGATGTCCCGTTCCAGCTGTTCGAAAGCGCGTTGGTTCTTCAAGTGTTCGAACTCGTCGTTCATGTGCCGCTCGATCCGGTAGAGTGATTCGTTGAAGATCTTTTGTTGATTGAATGCGCGTCGGACCGGATGTTTAGGGGCTTCATTTTTTTCAAGTGTCTTTTGTTCTTTTGACAAGTCTCGCATCTCGGAAAGGATGGCGTTCCCCATCCGGGTGTAGAGGTCCTGTCGCTTCGTCGTCCGGTAGCGCTCGGCCTTGTCCGTGTCGCCGTAGCTGCGACGATGGAACGACACTTCCTGTTCGAGGCGCTCATTGAAGGCTTGAAACTCTGATTTGAAGTGAATGTCGATATAGCGGTCGGTCAGACGGTCGAGCGATTCACGGAGCGGTTCCATCCCGTTCATGTTGTAGCGCCACTGTCGTTTGTCTTCCGGCAAGCGTTCATAGATGTCCTTGAACTGACGGACGAGCTCGGGATGCAGGACACGGTTCGGGAGCGTTGAAATCTTTCGGTTCCGTTTATGAGCGATCAGTTCGTCTCTTATGAACGCATTCAGTTTCTCCTGTTTTTTCGTCCGGTCGGCGAGGGAATGGATGACTTTCGACTTCATCAGCTCGATTGATTTTGGTTTTCGTTTGCCTCGCTTGCGCATGTGGCTCGTCTCGATGATGGCGACATGCACGTGGATATTGTCGGTGTTGTAATGCACGGCACCGGTCCAGTAGGCGTGGACCATCTTTTCTTTTTGGAGCATCGAATCGACCGCGTTCCGCGTCGCCTGGATCAATCGTTTCTCGTCGATGAGGTCATCGTGGAGCACACCGGTCTCGCGCAGCCAGGTATTATCGAACGAGATGACGTCTTGCCAGAGGATACTCCCGTTCTCTTGCGCATGCTTGAAGATGTCGCGGACGGCGCGACGTTTTTCGTCGTTCAACCGGTCGTCCTCGCGTGTGAACAGACCGCTCGATTTCGTCTTATCTTCCATATAGTCGTGGTACGTCTCGAACTGTTCGCTACTGTCTTTCGCGTCCGGACGATTGATGTAGTCGAGGTACGTCGTGTAGCGACGCGACTTCTTTTTCGTGCCCGGCACCTTGAACTTCGATTTGATGACGACACCCGGCGTCTCACGCATCCTGCATCACCTCACTCAACAAACGGGTCACCTGGGCGAGCTCGTCCGCACTCCGTTTCAAGTGGAGCGTGTTCGCCTCGAGCTGTCGTTCGAGCCGCTCGACCTGCGTCGATTGGATGCCGTTCGCGCACCAGGAAGCGAGCAGTTCTTTCAAATATTGTTGCCGGGAGCGGTTGTGTTCCTTTGCCCATTCATCAATCTGCTTCACGATGACGGGATCGATGTCGCGGAGTAACAGATCCATTTTCATAACCACCTTTCTAGAGGATACATGTTGCCAACGTCCTAAAGACTCGTTCAAAGAGCATAAGGGGAAACTGCTATCACTTGTCGTGATAACCCAGGCAGAGCCTGGGGTTTCCGTGATATCACAAAAAGTCCGAAAACGGCACGAAATGTGCCAGTTAAATCAGCGATTTGGCACGAGATGTGCCACTTAAATCGATAGTTCCAGGAGCCGGACGCGCAGTTTATCGTGCTTTTCTTCGAGCGCTACGACCGACTGTTCGAGCTTTTCAAGTTCTAGTGTGAGCTCGTCATGCTTCCGGCCGAGGTCGAAAATCTCGTTCTCCTGTTCGACCTGTTCGTCGAGCGAGAGGTAGGGAAGTTCGCCTTCGAGTTCCTCTTTGTCACGGTCGAGTCGCTCGATTTTTTGCCGTTGTGCTTCGACTGACTGCTGTGCTGTTTCCAAATGCCGTTCGGTCTCCGCGAGCTCGTCCTCGACGAACAGTCTTGTGAAAGTTGTCTCGTCAGATGAGGTGTGGCTCGCCTGTTCGATGGTCCGACGGTCGGTATAGAGTGACGTCAAAAGACTGTTCTCTTGTTCCTCGGGTGTGAGTGCATCGACTGATTGTGACTCATCCAATCCGTAGATTCGGACGGCGAGTTGGTCGAAGTCGTTCGGCACATCCTTCAATTCGAGCACGTACTGGTCGTTCCGTTCATACAGCAAATCAACTTCCTTTTCAGAATCTGGACGTGCCCTATAGACATAGCGGAAGAGATGATTGTTCGTGTTACCTGGTGCGTCATCGAGTGAGAGGCGGACGCGCATCGTCCGCTTTTCCGTGTCATAACCCCAGGCATGAAGCGTCACGGTCTCCCCGTTCGAGAGACGGATTGCCTCGTTGATTGGCGTCTCATTAACCGGTGCCTCCTCGGCGAAGAAGAAAGACGAGATACCGAAGAAGAGGAAACCGACGACAAAGAACACACCGAGTCCGAGGTAGAACCGGGAGACGTTCTGGGTGAGGCGTCGTCGCGTTTTCGGTCGCATCTAGATCCCTCCTTCCGGTGTCAGGTCTGCCATCGCGGTGACGACCAAGCGTCCGTCGATGGACTCGAACGTCAGGGCCAACAGTTCTTGCGTTGCCTCTTCATAACCCGTCTCGGTGATCACCAGGTCCTGTGCGAACCGGACGAGACAATCTTCTCCGGAGACAGAAGGAAACACCTCGATGTCGCGGACGGTCGTCTCGAACGTGCCGACATCGCTCCCGTCAGCGGCGAAGAGCATGGCCGCGAGTTCTTCCGACATGACGTCTTTCGCTTGTCGTTTTTGGGTCGTGTAACTGTCCTTCGTGATGGTAAAGGCGTACTCGACGAAGCGTGTCGCCTGTGTCGTCAGCTCCTTCATCCGTTCCGTCTCCGTCGATGTGTCGGTCGGGGTTGCCGACCCAGGGGACGTGATGGTCTCGGTATGAGTCTTGTTATCAATCGAAGTGCTCGCCACGGGTGGAGTTTGCTGATAGAAAAAGACGTTCGCTGCGAACGAAATGAGGAGCAAAACCCCAAACAGATAAGAGAGATGTTTGCTGTTAAAATCCATGCACAATCCTCCTTCTGGTGTTCGAGTAATAAAAAAAGCACTTCAACATGGTAATGTCGAGTGCTGGTGAAGTAAATTTTTATTTGGTTTACTTACAGTGTTTTTGAATGATATAAGATGCTCGTTCATCCATATTGGTTGGCAGGTCGTGGAGCGAGAAGTATCGAATCTCCAATCCTTCTTCTTCTTGATTTAATAATTCACCTACAGTTTCTTTTACGCGAAACACATGGATGACGTTATAAATTTCATCGCCATTTGGATACTGGAAGTAGAAGTCTTTTCCGGACAAGACATCTATGAGTTCCAGTGTATTCGCAATTAATCCCGTTTCTTCAAACAGTTCACGGCTTGCGGTTTCCTCTATCGTTTCCCCAATTTCCATGGCTCCGCCAGGAAGTCCCCACTTCAATGTATCTGATCGAAGCTGCATTAATACTTGGTTTTTATTGTTCATTGAAACCACTGATGCACCAATCATGATGAAAGGTCTCGATCCAATCAAATTACGCATGCTCTTGACATAGTCGGCCATTCAAAATCTCCTTAACCAATTCGTTTTATTTAGGTTGATAGTATCATATACGGTAGATTCAAATAACTTTATTGAAACAAAGGTCCAGGATCAATATGACCGGACCATTCACCCGTCTTGATCTCGAAATGCAGATGGTTCCCGCTCGATCGGCCTGTCGTGCCGCAGTACCCGAGCGCCTGCCCGGCGTCGATCTGTTGCCCGGTCTGGACGCCGAGACGACTCAGGTGCGCGTACGCCGTGATGTAGTTGTCGTGCCGGACTTGGACGAGATTGCCGTACGGTCCGCGGTTCCCGCTAAAGATGACGGTGCCGCTCTTGACCGCGTGGATCGTGTCGGACGGGGTGCAACTGAAGTCGATGCCGGTGTGGTTGTCACGTTGTCCGAAGACGACGCGCCACCCGAAACGCGATGTCACGTTGAGCGGAATGGCGAGCGGGGAATGTAACCCCGACAACAGTTCTTTCGTGATGACCCCGTCGGCGACGGCGACCGGCGCGAGGTATTTCAACACCGCGTCGACGTATTCGATGTCCCCATAACAGGCACCGTGCTGGATCGCGCTCGGACGATGACAGCGGTAGATGCCGGTGTGTTTCACGCGTTGGTACATCATCTGCGAGAACGAGATGGCGAGCTCTTTCGAGTACCGTCCTCCGTTCTCCTGGACATACTCGATGAAGCCGCCTCCGAAGTTGTAACTCTGTATCGTGAGCTGCACGTCACGGTTCGCCCGTTCGAAGACGGCGGCGAAATGTTCGACGCCGTAGACGATGCTCTCCTCGGGGGAGGTGATGCATCCAATGCGTCCACACTTCGATTCGCTCGCCTGCATCGGGTCGTTCCCGCGTCCGCCGCTCTCCTGCATCATGAGCGCGAGCACGAGATTCGTCTGTTCGGCCAGTCCGTACTTCGTCAGTTCTGATTCGACCAAGCTCCGATATTGAAGCACCTGGTCGCTTACCTGTAGACCTCCTGCGGTATTGAACGTGACGTCGGTCGGTTGTTCGTTCTGGACACCTGTGAGCGTGTCGAGGATTCCGACGACGAAGATGACCAGGAACAACACGAGTGCCGCGATGCCGAGCAGGATGAGCCGCCACTTGAGCGTCGCGAGTTGCCATTTGGCCGTGACGGCGAAGCGGGCCGTCCGTTTCGCGGTCGCCCACATCAGGCGCCCCCACCGAACAAGGAGAGTTCCTCGGGCGCGACATCGACATCAAAGATGAGGTTCTGCACGCCCGAGATGCTGAGGACGACACGCCCCGTCTCGAGCGAGGGGATGATCCGCATCTCGGAATTCGAGAGTTGGCCATCAAACACCGTCTGGATGATCGGGATGCTCTCCGCGTCCTGTTCGCCGATGATCTTGTACTGCGTCAACTGAAAGAGCGACTTGACGTTCTCGGCATTCTCGGATTTTGATCCGGCCGGCACGAAGTCGGTGATCAGGTGCGACACGAAGAAGATGCCACCGAAATACTTGCGCGCCTCGCGCATACAGCGTTGCAGATACAGGATGGCCGGTTGCGCGATGTCGCGCGTGTTGATCAAATGGTGCGCCTCGTCGATGACGATGAGGTACTTGCATGCCTCTTCGGTCCGGAGCACGCCCTGGTTGTAGGCCTTCAGTTGACTCGAGCCGTTGGCGATCATCCCGTCCCACAGCATGTTCATGAGCGAGAACACCTGCGCCTGGAACACCTCGTCGCGCAGGCTCGTCAGGTTCCGGAGCGGGAACGAGACGATGAGTTCTTCGTCGAACCGGTCGATCGAGGAGTGGCCGTCGAAGATGTTGCCATAGTTATGGACGAGGTTCGTGACGGCGAGCTCGATGTTCTCGAGACGCCGCACCCGGTTCGAACTGATTGCTTCCTTGATCGAGGTGCGCGTGTCATCCGTATAGAGCTCACGACGTACGAGTTTTAAGAAGTCGGAGAACGTCGGGTACCGGTTCGCCGGATGCGTCGTGATCGGCAGTTCACCCTGTTCGTCCCAGAGTCCGTGTCGTACATATAAATCGCGAAGCAGGATCTCGAACTCGTTCGTCTCTTCCTGCGTCGCCGCCGGGTTGATGTAGTGGTAAAACACGGCCATCTTCGACAGATGTTGCATGAACGAGAGTGCCTCGTTGGCACTGCCGTCGTTATTCGTCACCGTCTTATAGACATGGAGCGGATTGATGAGCCCGGCCGACCCGTCGAGCGCGATCTCTTTCCCCCCGAGCTGGCGTACGAGGTCGGAGAATTCGCCCGTGACGTCGAGGATGCGGATCTTGTTGCCCTTGATCGCCTGGTCGAGCACCGTCTTCTTCAATAGCGTCGACTTGCCGGACCCCATCTTGCCGATCATGAGCGCGTTGTAGAACTTGCGTTGCTTGTCCTTGTGGAACAGGTCGAAGATGACGCTGCCGTTCGTGTCGGTCGTCCCGTAATACGTGCCGGTCGCGTCCTGGAGCGACGTGAAGTGGAACGGATAGCCACCAGCGATGGAGAGGGACGGGATCTCTTTCCCACGTCGCCGGTTCGGCAACTTTTGTTGCTGGTCATAGCTCGTGAACAGGCTCTGCCACTCCCATTCCTGTTCGTTCAGGAAGATCGTCGAACGGAAGTTCCGGGCCTCGAGTTCTTCCATCACTTCCTGCACCTTCACCTCGAGCGCGTCGAGAGTCTTCGCCTTCACATAGAGGCGCAGATGCAGATATTTCATCGTCTCGCCCTGAGTGATTTGTTCATAGAGCTCGTTCAGTTCCTTGTACGTCTCCCGGGCGTCGATGCGGTCGATGTTGTCCTTCGCGTTCTCGAAGCGCGTGTTCTGTTCGGCCATCGACTTGTTGATGGTCTGGATGATTTCCCGCTTGTCGGCCGTCCCGATGTCAAGCGTCGTCAAAACGCCCGGCATGTTTAAGATGGGTTCGAGCCAGTAGTCGTAGACGAGCGATTGATATTTATAGACATGGAGGCACGACAGATAGCCGTCCCCGAGCCGGACGAAGTTGGCCTCAAACCGAATGCCGCCCTGCGGCTGGATTTTGGCGATGACGTCGGGGTTATAACCTTTCTCGTTTTTGACGGTCTCTGGATCCTGGTGTCTGGACAATTTGTCACGCAGGCGCTGCCACATATACGTCACTCCTTTCTTCAGGCGTCGAGTTGGGGTTTCGTGTTCGGGTTGTTCAGTTGATAGAGCACATGCACCTTCTGGTCGAGCGTCAGCTCGCGCATCGGGTTCGAGCGGCGGAGCAGTTTATAGAGGTGTGTCTTCCGCTCCCGTAACGTCCGCTCGTCATCGGCATAAAAAAAGAGGAGATAATCGCGATTGGTGCGATGCTCCTCGAGGTATTCGAGCTCCTGCTTCTTCTTCAACAAGAAGGGCAGGTAGGTCGGTGTCTGATTTTGTCGAATCTGTCGTTCGATGCTGATCTTCTGCCGCTCGAGACTGAGCGGTGTGTTCAATGGCACGACCTTGAGCGGGTACGTGTACGCTTGCAGGAGATAAGCGAGCGAGAACACGTCATGGTCTTTTTCCTCTTCGTTAAGTGAATAGATATCTTTCGAGGTGAGCTGGACCATGTCGAGATAGGTCCCGTCCCGCATTTCAAACGCCTCGGTATCAGTGATATCGACGATTGGCATCAGCTCGGCAATCGTCGATTTGACGACGACCTTGTCTTTGACCTTCCGTTTCTCGACCACGTCCTGTTCGTCGAGCCAGGTGCCCGTGCGTCTCGGTTCTTGTAGCGACTCCTCGATAAAAGCCATCTCAATCACGTCCTTTCGTCTGCGCGTCGAGTGCGAGATAGGTGTCTTTGCGTTTGATGAGCGCGTAGTAGAGTGCGTGGACCATCCGCTTCTGCGGATTCGTCGCCGGCCGCAGTACCATGAACAGCCCGAAGACGACGAGAAAGACCGTGAACGGGATGTGCAGCACCGACGGGATGAACGGGAGCGTCACGAGCCGCAGCACGATGAGCCCGACTAGAAATAGGAAGTCGTGCAAATAGAGCATCTTGTTGATCTTCAGTTCGGTCGTGACCTCGTTCGGGATCCGGTAGTTGCGCATAGGTCATCACTCCTTTTTCTTCGTGTTGTCAGGTGGAGGCGGCGAAGTCGGATAAATCCGTCGTGACTCTTCATGATTCTGCGTATGACGATGCGTCTGATTCTCACGCACCTGTTCAATGACCTCGGTCTCTATGTCGAGCACGGTGTCTTGATGGATGGTCCGTCGGGCGCGTCCTTGACGTTTCTCTGATGCCGCATCACTCGAATCTATCGTAGATGACGTAGATGAGTCGTTTGAATGTGGTGTTTTTTGTTGCGTCGGTGGCGTCTGAGCTTCTCCGGCTACCGATTCGCTTTGACGATTATCAGGTCCGGATGCGTTATCGATAGAACGAGTGACCGGTTCGATAGGCGACGAACTAGGGCTTGGAGAATGACCAGAACTTGAATGATCGTGAATCGACTCCGGTCTTGATGTCTCCGATGATGTTGTTTGATGGTCGGGTCTAGTTTCTGTATTTGATTCAGGGTTCGTCGCATGAATCGATTCAGGAGACATGCGACCCGACGCTTCGTTCACGTATGGAGAGCCTGGCGCTTCCGGTTCTGATTTTTGAGCACTGATTGGTTGCGCAACCTCCTTCGGATTTGTCGGTTTCTCTTTGTCGGTCTGCGTGCGACTTGCGGTTTGGTTCTCTTGAGCGACATTATCTGGATCAATGTGTCTCTCGGCGTCCATCCGCTGTGAAGGTTGGCTCACCGCATTAAGCGATGAATCATTTTGCGGCATGGCATTCGAATCCATCCGAGCCGTCGCGGCTTCATGGAGCAATGGCATTTTCGGTGCGCCTTGTGTGGCACGTGCGACCTTTGAGACCGCGTGGGCACCGACCGAGGTCACACCTTTCCCGGCGGCATAGGCGCCGAGGGCGACACCCCAGCCCCGTTTGAGACCGGCATCGATCCCGAACAGCCGCTCTACCATGTTCGGCCCGTCGATCAATGCGACCGAGAAGGCGATGAGGGCGATCAGATAGGCGAAACCGTCCAACGTCTCTGCGAGATAGGCGGTCCCGATCGTGTACAGTTTGATCGAAACGAAGATCAGGATAATCACGAGGAACGTGTTCAAAATGCTCTGGATGACCTTCTTCGTCTTTTGGCCACTGTGCAGGTCGGCCGGTGCGACGAGGATCGCCAGGACATAGTTGAAGGCAAGTTCGAACGAGAGACGCGCCAGTTTGTAGGCGATCGAGAACAGTGTGAAGCCCATGATCCCGAGCGTCACGAAGATGGTCAACCAGTTCGGCTGATAGCGGTAGTAATACTGGTTGTTCCACTCAACGCCACCTTGGTCGAGTTTACCGAGACTTGTCTCTTTTCCGTTCCATAGAATGTAGGACTCGGCCAATTTGTTTCCGGTTGCCGATAAGTCATAGTTGTTCTTGTCGAAAATCTCATTGATTCGGATATTATCAATCAACTCAGTCGGAATGGCATTTAATGATTCTCCTGTAGTAGCATCAAAATTTTTCGAATCGTGCTCAATCAAATCATGTACATTCCGTTTTAAGATACTCTCAGATAATGAGGCTTCCCCGTCATAAAGCGAATCTGCCCCGATTTCTGCGATTGCTTCATCAGAGAACTCCTGAATTTGGCTCATAGTTGGTGAAAGTAAACCTAAAATTAATAGTGTGATGAACAGGTTGATCAAAAAACTCTCACGTTCAAATTTCTTTTGAAAAATCAACAAGTACCCAGTGAACAAGAAGCTTCCTGCTAAAAGAACATACAAAAAAGGTTGAATCGTAAGAACGAATTCAACCACTTGGTCATTATTGAAAAATGTATTGGTTAACAGGATTTGATCCGTGATTGATTCAAGGCCGTCAATCAAGACTGATAGTCCTCTGACAAGAATCCATCCCATTGAGCGCAGTGCGTCATTGACCATACTACTTATTTGGAGTACGTCTTCGTATTCCTGTAATTTGGTGATTAAATCGGAATCAGCCATTGAAAGACCCCCAATCTACTGAGTCCTAGTAAAGAAGTCCGCTAACTGTTGTTCGTAATTGTCCGCCGTCAACATTCCAACATTGATTTCATCTGTGACGTTTCCATCTTGAATGGAGTATAGAACGGCACCTTTTAGTTCGTCAGTGTATTCAAAGTTACCACGATCGACAAGTTCCTCGCCATCTGGCTGAAACGTATTATAGAGTGTGACTTGTTGGTTCTCTTCGTTCGCTACCTCTTTTACGAATTCAACGAACTCTTCGAATTCACCATCTTCTTCTTTTACAATCAGCAAATAATCATCCTCTTCGGCTGTCATGACCTTCTCAATGTGTTCAATATCACGTTGAACTAAAGACTCATTGGAATTTGAGCAAGCTCCAAGTAAAAACAAGCTGATTCCTAAAGTACCCGCAAGTAGTTTCCTCATAACGTTTACCCCTCCGTCAGACGATTTTCCCCTTCAGTAGATCCGCGATTTTCAGGTTGACGCGGAAGTCGAACTTATCTATTAGTGTAACAGTTTTTGGGGTGTCTGAGGTGTCGTCCTGATAGACGGTCAGAAAGCCATCAGTCGTCTGGATATTGAGGACGTCGCCCCGTTCGAGGCGGACGCGCTGCGTCTCGATGATCCTCGCGACGACACGCAATTCGTTCTGGATTCGCTTCTCTCTCGCACTCTCGGCCATGGGTTCGGCCTCCTCTCTACGGTGTGCCTTGCTTCAGTTTCTCGAGTCGTTTCGCGATCATCGTGCTCAAAAAGCTCTTCTGGCTGTCGGTGATGTCGTAAACTCTTAGGTTCAGGTTCGTCTCGAACTCGGGGAGGGACATCCCACCGATGTCCTGCCCTTCGAACATCGAACGGAGGATGCTGTCCTGAAGTACGTCACGTACCGTCAGTGGCTTTTTTTCCTGATTCGATGGCGCGTTGCTATCCGTCTTGTCTTCCTTCTTCGCGAAACGGACACGGATTTGCTCGAAGTCGAGACCGGCGTGACGGCAGGGGATGTCGATATCATGCAGGGAGCGGTCCGTGTCAAAGTCGTCCGCCAGGTATTCGTAGCGGTACTTCATCGATGTCTTGCCGCTCAGGAAGATCGGATACGACTGGATGCGTCGCTTCTTCGTATCCTGACGCTTGATGACACGGATGATGATCATCTCCCCTTCCTTTAACCCCATGACTTCGGTCGCTGTCATGAGCCGGCGGCCGTCCACGTTCTCCGTCTTCGATTTTTTGAGCGAGAACGTCTGTCCGGAACGCGATTTGGTGACGATGGTCGCCTCACCGAGTTTCTTCGAGATCAGTTCGGCGGTCGATTCGTCCGCGGTCAACAGATAGTGCGT
Source organism: Exiguobacterium sp. PFWT01 (assembly GCF_018255795.1). GTDB lineage: Bacteria > Bacillota > Bacilli > Exiguobacteriales > Exiguobacteriaceae > Exiguobacterium. Next base: position 40,370 of record NZ_CP073757.1, read on the forward strand.
ATTCCCACAGTTGCCGTCGATTGTCTTCCAGTCCTCTCCGTACAGGTTCTCAAGTTGGGAGTATGCCTGAATGACAAGGTTGAAGCGCATGTTCCGGCCGAGACAGACCGTGATGATGTTGGCCATGCCTTCGATCGGCGGCATGTTGCCAAACTCATCGAGTAAGAAGACGACCTGACGCTCACATTTACCTTGTTTCGTCTGCGAGGCGACCCGGGCGAGCGCCGTGTACACCTGTTTGATGTAGAGCGACGCGATGACGTTGAATGTCGGGTCATAGTCCGGAACGATGAGGAACACCGCCACGGGACGCATCTGGTGCATTACCTCGCGAATCTGAATCGTCCCGTCGATGAAGTAGTGGAACCGTCCGCTTCCCGAGTCATGTGCTTCCAACTGGACCGTCGAAGTTCCTGAATCGGTCGAGATTTGGACGATGTCCCCGGATTTGAGCGACGACGCGTGGTACATGATGAAGCTGCCGTCGTCGTCCGTCGTGAGCGCATGGGTCGTCCCGTCGGGGAATCTGACCGTGAGTCGTGTCAAAGGATCGCTCCGTCCGCTGATCCAACGGTTGAATCCGATGCGTCGCATGTCGAGTGAGTTCATCGACGTCAGCTTCCCGGTCCCGTTCAACGTGAAGATCCCAAGTTTCGCGTTCGTATTGGCCAGGATGCTCGCCCGCGTCTGCCCACCGGAGAAATGGAGCGTCGCGAATTGGAGCCGGGCCGGGTGGTTCTCCGGGAACCGCTGAAAGAACTCGTCGAGTGCCGAAATCTCATGCCCTTGTCGCGTCACCACCGTCCGTGAGCCGAGGTCCGAGAGCATGAGGGCCACGTTATACATATTGATCTTCTCCGGCGTGTCCTTCGCCTCCTCACAGAGTCCGAGGATGAGCGCCGTACACAGGTCGATCGACGAGTTGGCCCAGAACGGGTCCCGCGCCTTCGGGTCATGGTACAACATGAACGCGACCGAGCGCGCATATTGTTGGGCGAGCGAATAGTTCTCCTCGAGAAATGCGTCGATCGTCAGTTGCAACAGGTTGTACGACATCGATTGGAGCGGGTTCATCAGGTTCAACACCTCAACCTGATAGCCGCGTTGCTCGAGCGTCTCCTTCGAGGCGGCAAAGAGCTCGCCTTTTGGATCGTTGATGATCAGACTCGCTTGGTCACGTGCCCGACTGTACAGGTCGATCGTCGAGAAGACGAACGTCTCGCCCTTCCCGGAACGGGTTGTGCCGATGACAAGGTTGTTGACGGGCGAATCATCGATGAACAGCTCGTTCTTGACCCGTCCGACGGGGACACCACCTGATCCGTCATACCGTTTCTTCCGGTCGGGGACGCGACGGTACTGTTGCTTCAGTTCATCGAATGAGGTGAAGCGGGCGCTCCCTTTCTGATTCTTCCGCAGATCCCGGAAGTTCAGCCATACCTTGCCGAACACGACCAGTCCACTGAATAGACTAAACGCCATCAGTCCGATCAAGACGGTCGAAGAGGGAAGACTCACCTCCAAGAACAGGGAGGGGGAGAGCGTCGGAATCGTCGCCCCGGCCAAAAGACCTTCTTTTAGAATTGGGGTCATGATTTGTCGAATGATGTTGTAGACCCCGTTCAGCAGATAAAAAATCCCGACCGGTAGCAATAGGGCGGGGAAGATCAGACGTATCGGGAATCGTGGTGACAGAGACGGAGTTCTCAATTATTTCACCTACCTTAATCTGAATACAGAATTGTATCTAGGTTAACTTCTTCTGCAGCGATAGCGGCTTGAATCTTCTCACGGGCCGAAGTGTCCTTGCTAGAGGTTTTCTTCAGTTTTTCGTTCAGTTCGTCGATAGTAGCCGTGATGTCTTGATAGGTGTCGACTTTTTCCTGAACGGCAGAATCGTTCGTTTTGGACGCCCACTCATTTGCGGACTCGATGTCCTTGAGAAAGAGATAAGCGGTCACTTTCGCCGAGACGCGGGACGCGGTCCATTCCACATTTTCCGTTTTGGCCACGGTCTCATAATCACGTTCCAGTGCGGCGAGGTCGAACGCGCCCTCATCGGTCGGATGTGACGCTTGGAAGTCCTGAAGCCGTTCCAATTTCTCCTTATCGGCTAGATCGAGCCCGGCCAGCTTCGTCTCGATCAGGATTGGATCATCCGTGAGCTCGAGCGCCTTCTGGTCTTTTCCTTCCGCCAGATAGAGATCAATCAATAGGGCATCTTCTTCCTCGGACCGTTCTTTTCGTTCCAGTAAATTGATTAATGAGGCTTCCTCACCTTGGAGCGCCTGTTCGTAAGCATCTAGCCACACCTGTTCGCCCCCGTTTGCCTGCTCAGCGTGTGCCTCTTTATCAATGAACCATTGCGTGGCAGTGAACAACGATGTGAAGAGAATCCCGACTGTGGCCGCCCCGTAGATAAGGCGGCGCTGTAGTCGGGTCAAGCGTGACTGATAGGTCGACGATACGATTGGGTTCGATTTTGCGGACTGGCGCTTATAATCGTCCGGTGTCTCGGACTCGATCTCGTCGAGCAGCCACATCTTCTTCGCGTTGTCCTCTTTCTTCGTCCGGATCCGTTGCACCCGGTCCTTCACTTGATGATACAGGTTCGGATAGGTGCCTCCGGTCCCGAACGTGAACGTCCCTCGATAGAGCAGCTCGTCTTTCTGATCGAAGAGCCGGAAGTCACCGGAACAGTTCGTTCCTTCCTCGCTAAGGATCTGGTGCAGA